>NZ_JBHXTL010000201.1:0-12704 GCF_042677365.1 Kitasatospora sp. NPDC127116 | reverse complement strand
CGCGAGCAGCGCCACCACCAGCTCCACCGAGCGCGGCAGACACACCGCGACCAGGTCCTCCGGCCCCACACCACCCCCGACCAGCAGGTGCGCCAACCGGTTCGCCCGCTCGTTCAACTCCCCGTACGTCACACCACCCGACGCGTCCGACACCGCCACCGCACCCGGCGTCCGCACCGCCTGCGCCTCGAACAGCTCCGGCAGCGTCACCGCCGGCACCTCACGCGCCGTGTCGTTCCACCCGAACAGCACCAGCTCCCGCTCCGCCTCGCCCAACACCTCGACCCGACGGAGGGGGGTGTCGGCGGGGGCGGCGGCCATCGCCAGCAGGGTGTTGCGGAAGAGCGCCACCTTGGCGCGGTTGGTGTCGTCGCTGTAGAGCTCGGGGTTGACGTCCGAGGCGATGCCGATGAGGCCGTCGGTGGAGTTGTCGTAGAGCGACAGCGAGAAGTCGTTGAAGTGGCCGCCGCCCAGCGGCTTCAGCCGGACCGAGCAGTTGCCGAAGGCGAGGTCGTAGTCGAACGGCATGGCGCTCATGACCAGGCTGAACAGGTTGCCGCGGCCGACCAGCCCGAGGTCCCGGAGGATGTCCTCGTAGCGGTACCGCTGGTGGCGCAGCGCGGTGCGGATCGCGGTCCCGACCCGCCGGACGAGCTGCTGGAGGGTGAGGTCGTCCGACACGGCCACCCGGATCGGCAGCATGTTGGCCGCCATGCCGGGGACGTCGAGTTCCTGGCGGCTCCGGCCGAGGACGGGGACGCCGATGACGACGTCCTCGACGCCGGTCAGGCGGTGGAAGCAGAGCACGGAGGCGGCGATGGCCAGGCCGGAGACGGTGGTCCGCAGACCGCGTGCGGCCGTGCGGAGGTGCGCGGAGGTCTCGGCGTCGACGGTCTCGGCGTGCCGGGCCAGGGTGTGCGGGGTGCCGACGGGCGGGCGTCCGCCGCTGAGGCTGGGCATGTCCGGGCGGTCGGCCAGGGTTTCGGCCCAGTAGGCGCGGTCCTCGGCGAAGCTCGCCGAGGCGCGGTACTCGGTGTCCTTGTCCAGGAGGGTGTCCAGCGGCACCGTCCGCGGCTCGGGCACCGGACCGCCGGCCGCGAGGGCGGTGTAGTGGGCGGCCACCCGCGAGGCGACGATGGCGCCGCTGAAGCCGTCGGCGGCGATGTGGTGGCCGCGCTGGTACCAGAGGTGGCGGTCGGCGGCGACGCGGAACAGGGCGTAGGTGAAGAGGCGGTCGCGGTCCAGCCGCATCGGCCGGGCCAGGTCGGCGCGCATCCAGGCCTCGGCGGCGGCGACCGGGTCGCGCTCGGCGCTGACGTCGAAGGTGTGCAGCGGCCAGTCGTCCGAGACGGCCACGTACTGGCGCAGCGAGGTGCCCGATCCGGTGAAGCGCACGTGGAGGGGTTCGACCCGTGCGGTGATCTCCCGCACGGCCCGCTCGAACAGCTGCGGGTCCAGGTCCCCTTCGATCTCCAGGCACTGGGCCACGCTGTAGACGGGGTTGTCCGGGTCGAGTTGCTGAGCGTTCCAGATGCCTCGCTGCGCGGCAGAGAGCTCCTTGTACGCGACGCCGACTTCTGACGTGCTCATACCACTCCATCGTCCCGTTGTGAGCGTGTTTCCACGCGTGCGTGCGTGCGGGGCCCGGGGTCGTCCGGCCTCGGGGCAGGGGCCTCCCGCGGGAGGTGCCGGTGCCGGGAGGCCGCCGCGACGGCAGGCCGAGGCCTCGGCCGGACCCTTCGGAGGAGGGGCGGCCGGGCGCGGAATCGGGCGGGCGACGGGGGGCGCGGGCGGGCCGGACGGCGGCCGCTCCGGCGCCGGGCAGCCCGAACCGCCCCCCTCGGGGAAACCGGAACCGCGGGAATCCCGGGCGGCCGGTCATGGTCTGTCCGCTTTCGGATCAATCCTGGCGCGGACCGGCCGACGCGTCAGTGAAGCGCCGGCGAAAGAAGTGTGGAGAAAACGGCGGGCATTGACGCAGAACCCCCCCTGCGTGGAATGGGCCGACGGCCCCGCCCGCGAATCGAAGGACCCTCTTCGGTACATCCGGCGAGACCATTCCCGCCACAACGCTCACACATTGACTTTCCCCCGTATTGCCGACACTTCGCCACGCGAAGCGCACATGATGAACCATGCGCGGCGATCGCCGCTCCCGCGTCCGGATGGCAGACTCGGCCAACATCCGACGGGCTCCTGAGCAGGCGTCAGGACAGTAAAGTCGATCTTCAGAAGCCCTGCAATGTGAGCCCGGTCACAGGAAAACTGCGATTGCGGCGTCTATGCTGGTCACTCGCAAGCCTGCAGAACACGCTTGCTGCACACGTCGGGGGACAACGGGGTATGATGAACAGTTTCCGACCCATTTCAACAGGGTCCACAGCAATCCTTCTTTTCGGGGCCACACCTCTCTGAAATCTGTCCTGAACATGTCATAAAGCCCATCGGCCCCCTTCCGTCCGAAGGCCCGCCGAGGCGTTTATCAGGCAGTCTTTTCCCTTTTTCCGGATATCGACGCCGCGATTGTCGCGCGTCGCACTTCGGCGTGCCCGGCAAGTCCCGGTGCGCGCCGGAAAAGGGCTGAACACGCATGCCTCCGACCGTGCGGCAGGGGCCGGTCCGCGATGTCCGCGGACAGGCGCGCCCACGGCGGGGACGCCGTTCGACGCGAAAGGAACGCACCCTCGTGGATCCTGCTTGTACCTACCTGCTCGTTTGCGCCGGCTGCGACTGGCGGAGCTCCGACGACGGGCTCTGCCTGAGCTGCCCGCGATGCGGGGACGACACCCTGCTGCGCAGCGAGTACGCGGAACAGCGGTTCACCGTCACGCCGGAGCGGTCCGGCATCTTCCGCTACGGCTGGCTGCCGGTCCGACGCGAGGTCGACGGCTCCCACCGGCCGGCCGTCTACCGGAGCGAGGGCCTCGGGAAGGCCCTCGGCCTGACCGACCTGTGGATCTCCTTCAGCGGGTACTGGCCCGAACGCGGCTGCCGGATGACCTCCGGTTCCTTCAAGGAGCTCGAGGCCTTCGCGGTGCTGGGACGCACCCCCGAACAGGCCGGTGTGATGGTCATCGCCTCGGCCGGCAACACCGCGGCGGCCTTCGCCGCGGCCCGGAGCGAGGGAGTCCCCCGGCTGCTGGTGGTCCCGAGCCGGGCACTGCCGGCCGTGGCGGCCGCCGACGCGGGGTCGGCGGACGTCCAGGTGGTCGCACTGGAGGACGCCACCTACAACGACGCGATCGACTTCAGCCGGAAGCTGATCGCCTGCGGTCCCGGGTTCTTCGCCGAGGGCGGGGTCCGCAACGTCGGCCGCCGCGACGGGCTGGGCGTGGTCGCCCTCGCCGCCTTCGAGGAGATGGGGGTCCTTCCCGAGGTCTACGTCCAGGCGGTGGGAAGCGGCGCCGGGGCGATCGCCGTCCACGAGGCCGCCGAGCGCGTCATCGCCTCCGGTGCCGCCGACGGACAGTCGGTCCCGCGGATGCTCCTGTGCCAGAACGCGGACTTCGCCCCGCTCGACCGGGCGTGGCAGGGGCAGCCGGAGGACCCGGCGCGGGCCGCGGCACCGCTCGACCTCTACGCGCCGGAGCTCGCCAACGCGACGCCCCCCTACCTCGTCGGCGGCGGTGTCCGGGACGTCCTGCGCGCCGGCTCCGGCGACATGCTGGTCGCCGGCCGCGCGGAGGCGGAGGCGGCCAGGGCGGTGTTCGAGGAGCTGGAGGGCATCGACATCGAGCCGGCGGCCGCCGTCGCCGTGGCGGCGCTGCGCGACGCCGTCCGGGACGGGCGGCTCGCGCCGGACGCGACCTGCCTGCTCAACGTGACGGGCGGCGGACGCCGGAGGCTGTACGCCGACGCCCCGGCCGCCGCGCCGCGGGCGTGGCTGGTCTCGCGCGGCGACTCCCCCGACGAGGTCGCGGCGCGCGTGCTGGACGCCTTCGCGACCGGCAGCCGACCGCGCGCCGTCGCCTCCGTGCGCTGAGCCGGAACCTCCGAGCCGAACCGTCAGAAGGGAAGTGGGCCCGTTGGGCAACCGCACCGTGGCAGGGTCGTCCCTGCCCCTCGACGTCCGGGACCTGCACGAATCGCTGGGCTCCCCGGTGAGCGCGTCGATGAACTTTCTCAACGAGGTGTCCCAGGACTACCCGGACGCGGTGTCCTTCGCCGCGGGCCGGCCGTTCGAGGGCTACTTCGACCTCGACGACGTCCACCGCCACCTCGACGTCTACCGCCGCCACCTCTCCGAGCGTTTCGACGGTGACGAGGCGAAGGTCCGGCGCACCGTCCTCCAGTACGGCCGCACCAAGGGCGTCATCCACGAACTGGTCGCGGCCCACCTGGCCGTCGACGAGGGCATCGTGGTGGACCCGGAGGCCGTCGTGGTCACCGTGGGCTGCCAGGAGGCGCTCTACCTGACCCTGCGGGCGCTGCGCGCCACCCCCGAGGACGTGCTGCTCGCGGTGACGCCGAGCTACGTCGGGGTGCACGGGGCCGCCCAGCTCGTCGACATGCCGCTGCTCCCGGTCCGGGAGTCCGCGGCGGGCGTCGACCTGGCGCACCTCACCGCCGTGGTGCGGGAGGCCAGGGCGGCGGGCCGGCGCCCGCGGGCCCTCTACCTCGTACCGGACTTCGCCAACCCCGGCGGGGTGCGGATGAGCCGGGAGGACCGGCTGCGGACCCTGCGGGCCGCCGCGGAGCTCGACCTCCTGGTGCTGGAGGACAACCCGTACGGCCTGCTCGGCGACCCCGACGGGCCCCCCACCATGAAGGCCCTCGACACCGACGGACGCGTCGTCTACCTCGGCTCGTTCGCCAAGACCGGGCTCCCCGGCGCCCGGGTCGGCTACGTGGTCGCGGACCAGCCCGTCACCGGCCCGCGGGGCGGGGCAGGCCTGCTGGCCGACGAGCTGGCGAAGATCAAGAGCATGACGACGGTGAACACCTCGCCGATCGCCCAGGCCGTCATCGCCGGGAAGCTGCTGGAGAACGGGCACAGCCTGCGGGCGGCCAACGCCCGCGAGCGGGAGACGTACCGCGCGAACCTCCGGCTGATGCTGGACGGCCTGGCCGCGCGGTTCGGCGCCGGACAGGTGCCCGGCGTCTCCTGGAACACCCCGAGCGGCGGGTTCTTCCTGCTGCTCACCGTGCCCTTCGCGGCGAGCGACGAACTGCTGGAGCTCAGCGCCGGCGGGCACCGCGTGCTGTGGACGCCGCTGCACCACTTCTACGCGGACTCCGAGCCGCGCCACGTGATGCGGCTGTCCTTCAGCCACCTGCTCCCCGCGGAGATCGACGAGGGGCTGGACCGGCTGGCCGGCTTCGTCCGGGAGCAGGCCGCGGCCGCCGCGCGGTGAGGCCGGCCCGCGCACCGCGGGCCCCCGGGGTGCCATCGAGACCGAGGCTGAGAGGAAAGACGTGCGCCCAGCACACCAGTGGTTGCGAGTAGTGAAACCGTCGGCGGAGCCCCGCACCCGGATCGTCTGCTTCCCGCACGCGGGCGGCGCGGCGAGCTTCTACCGGGCGTGGGGGCCGTCCCTCCCCGACGACGTGGAGCTGCTCGCCGTGCGGTACCCGGGGCGGGAGGACCGGCTGCTCGAACCGCCCGCGCGGACCATGGAGGCCCTGGTGGCCCCGGTGGTCGCCGAGTGCCTCCCGCTGCTCGACCGGCCGCTGGCGTTCTTCGGCCACAGCATGGGCGCGTCGGTCGCCTTCGAGGCCGCCCGCCGGCTCCAGGAGGCGCACGGCGCACGGATCACCGCCCTGTTCGTCTCCGGGCGGTCCGGCCCCGGGCGGGAGAGCGTCCCGGAGCAGTCGTACGCGACCGCGCCCGACCGGGAACTCGTCCGGCACCTGAAGGAGCTGGGCGGCACGGAGACGGCCGCGCTGGACCACCCGGACCTGCTGGAACTGGTGCTCCCGGCGGTCCGGGCCGACTACCGCATCGTGGAGGAGTACCGGGCCGATCCCGCCGGTGCCGTCCTGGACGTCCCCGTCGTCGCGTACTACGGGGACGAGGACGCCGACACCGACGCCGGGTCGGTGGCCGCGTGGGCCCCGGTGACGCGGGCGTCCTTCACCGCGCGGGCCTTCCAGGGCGGGCACTTCTACCTCACCGACCAGCAGGCCGGCCTGCTGCGGGACCTGCTGTCCCGGCTCGGCGTCCCGGCCGCCCACTGAACCGAGGCCGCCGCGAACCCGCGGCGCCGTCACCACCACCGCTAAGGAAGACGACAGTGACGAACCCGTTCGAGAACAACGACGCCCCGTACCTGGTGCTGCGCAACGCGGAGGGGCAGCACTCGCTGTGGCCCGCCTCCGTCGAGGTGCCCGCCGGCTGGGAGACCGCGTTCGGCGAGGCCGGCCGCCAGGAGTGCCTGGACTACGTCGAGGCCAACTGGACGGACATGCGCCCGAAGAGCCTGGTCGAGGCCATGGCCGCCAACTGAGCACCGCCGCACGTCCGTTCGCTGCCCGGGGCGGCCCGCCCCGGGCAACGGACGGCACGCCACCCGAGCCTGCGCGGCCGGCGCGCCCGCCCCGCGCCGGTGGAGCCCTGCGACATTTCCAAGGAGAGAATCACGTGAGTGGGTCCGCGGTCTACGGCAACCTCGGCATCGAGTACGTCGAGCTGTGCGTGGACGACATCGAGGCCGGCACGGCCACCTGGGTCGGGCAGTACGCGTTCCGGGTCGTCGCCCCGCAGGTGGCGACCGGAACGGGCCTCAGGAGCACCGCCCTCGCCCAGGGGGACGTCACGCTCGTCCTCACCGAGAGCCGGGACACGGACCACCCCGCCGGCGCCTACACCGCGCGGCACGGTGACGGGGTCTCCGACATCGCCCTGCGGGTCCCCGACGTGACCGCGGCCTTCGCCGAGGCCACCCGGCGCGGCGCGCGGCCCGTGGCCGCCCCGGCGCCGCACCCGGCGGGCGGCACCACCGCGACCGTCGGCGGCTTCGGCGACGTCGTGCACACCTTCGTCCCGGACGACGGCGCCGCACCGCCCGCGCTGCCCCACGGACTGGTCGTCGACCCGTCCGCCCTCGCCGCCGCGCGCGAGGTCGCGCCGCCCGTCGGCCTCCTGCGGATCGACCACTTCGCCGTGTGCGTCGACGCCGGCGAGCTCCAGTCGACCGTCGACCACTACAACCGGGTCCTGGGCTTCGACACCATCTTCGAGGAACGCATCGTCACCGGTGCCCAGGGGATGGACTCCAAGGTCGTCCAGAGCCCCTCGGGAACGGTGACCTTCACCGTCATCGAACCCGACACCACCGCCGACCCCGGGCAGATCGACGAGTTCCTCGCCCGCCACGGCGGCGCGGGCGTGCAGCACATCGCCTTCTCGGTGGAGGACGCCGTGCGCTCCGTCACCGCCCTGTCCGAGCGCGGAGTGCGGTTCCTGACCGCCCCCGGCTCCTACTACGACCTCCTCGGCCGGCGGCTGACCCCGAAGAACCACCCGCTGGAGGACCTGCGCCGGTGGAACCTGCTGGTGGACGAGGACCACGCCGGCCAGCTGTTCCAGATCTTCACCCGCTCCACCCACCCCCGCCGCACCCTCTTCTTCGAGGTCATCGAGCGCCTGGGCGCGGAGACCTTCGGGAGCTCCAACATCAAGGCGCTGTACGAGGCCGTCGAGCTGGACCGGGCGAAGCAGGGCGGTGCCGCGCGGTGACCGCCCCCTCCTTCCCCACCCCGGCGGTCCGCGACGAGCCCGCCGCCCGGTGGCAGCGCGAACCCGCCTGCCTCCAGGACCTGGAGCGGGCCGCCGCCGCGGTCCTGCCGCCGGACATCTGGGACTTCGTCGCCGGCGGCAGCGGCACGGAGTCCTCGGTGCGCGCCAACCGCGACGCCTTCGACCTGCTCCACCTGGTGCCGCGGGTCCTGCGGGACGTCGCCGACTGCGTCACCGCGTCCCCGCTGCTGGGCCGGGACGCCGCGGCGCCGATCGCCGTCGCCCCGATGGCCTACCACCGGCTGGTGCACCCGGACGGCGAACTCGCCGTGGCCCGCGCGGCCCGGGACGCCGGCGTCCCCTTCGTCACCGGGACCCTGAGCAGCTACCCGCTGGAGGAGATCGCCGCCCAGGGCGGCCGGCTCTGGCTCCAGCTGTACTGGCTCAACGACGAGGCCAGGCTGTTCGACCTCGTCGACCGGGCCGAGCAGGCCGGCTGCGAGGCGCTGATGCTGACCGTGGACCTGCCCTGGATGGGACGCCGGCTGCGCGACGTGCGCAACCAGTTCACCCTGCCGCTGGACGTCCAGGCCGCCCACCTCGGTGACGGCTCGGCCTCCCGGGCCCACGCCCAGCGGTCCCGGACGTCCGCGGTGGCGGAGCACACCAAGGCCTTCATGACCGCCTCGCTCTCCTGGCGGCACATCGAACGGCTCCGCGAGCGCACCGGACTCCGGCTGGTCCTCAAGGGCCTCCTCGATCCCCGGGACGCCCGGCAGGCGGCGGACCAGGGGGTCGACGCGATCGTCGTCTCCAACCACGGCGGGCGCCAACTCGACGGCGCCGTACCGCCGATGGCGGTGCTCCCGGAGATCCGGGACGCCGTGGACGGCCGCTGCGAGGTCCTGGTCGACGGCGCGGTGCGCACCGGCAGCGACATCGTCAAGGCCCTGGCGCTCGGCGCCGACGGCGTCCTGGTCGGCCGCCCGGTGTTCTGGGGCCTCGCCACCGGCGGCCAGGCCGGGGTCGGCGGCGTCCTGCGCATGCTGACCGAGGAGCTGCGGGACGCGCTCGGACTGGCCGGCTGCGACTCGGTCGAGGCCGCGCGGTCCCTGCGCGTGGTCACCTCCGCGCCGTTGCGGACGGTCTCCGCGCCGCACGGGTAGCCCCGGGGGCCCCGGCCCCCACCCGACCCGACGCTCCGGGCGCCACCGACCCGAGGACCACTGCCATGGATACAGCGCTCCCGTTCCCCTACCCGCCCGCCCGACCGGTCGGGCCCTTCCCCACCGGCGGCCGGCCCGCCGCGCCGCTGCACCTGCTGCGCCGCCCCTCCACCGCCGAGGGCTTCGCCCTGGACACCACCGCCCCAGAGGAGCAGCACTTCGTGCTGTCGGCCGAACTGCCGGACGACCACGAGCTGTTCACCGACGGTCCGGGCACCTTCCACGACGTCCTGTTCCCGGCGGAGACGATGCACCAGGCGGCGCACTTCATCGCCCAGCAGTACTTCCGGGTCCCGGCCGACCGGCCCGAGGCCTTCGCCTCCAGCAGCGTCGACGTCCTGGACCTCTCGCCGTGGCGCCGCACCGGGCGGGCCGCCCACCTCGCCATGGAGCTCACCCTGACCCCGGGCGACGTGGTCAACGGCGTCCCGCGCGGCCTGGAGTGCGTGGCCCGGGTGGCCATCGACGGAGTGAACTGCGGACTCAACCGGACCAGGCTGGTGTTCGTCATGCCCGGGGTGCACCGCAGCCACCGCGCCCGGGGCCGGCGCGAGAGCCTGAACGACTCCTGCGCGGTGTCCGCGCCCGGCGCGGACGGGGCGCTGCGCCCGGCCCGCGTCGGACGGAGCGACCCGCGCAACGTGCTGGTCGGTCCGCCGCTCAGGGTCCTCGACGGGGAGTTCCTGCTGCCGGTCGACCCGGCCCCGGAGCACGGGCTCTTCCGCGCGGCGGCCGGCGGCCCGATCCCCGGGTCGCTGTTCCTGGAGGCCTCCCGGCAGGCGTCCCTGCTGGTGGCCGCGGAGCTGCACGGCTTCGAGCCCGGCCACGCCGTCCTGACCCACTGGCGGACCTCCTACCGGGGCCTCGGGGACACCGACCTGCCGCTCGCCTGCACGGTCTCCTCCCGCCGCCCCACCCGGGACGCGGCCGGCCGGCCGGTCGCCCGGATGCGGGTCGCCTTCAGCCAGGGCAGCCGGGTCGTCGCCAGTGCCTCCGCCTCCCTCCTGCAGGACTGCTGAACCCGGCCGATCGAAAGGACCATGTGATGCGCTTCCGGATCCTGGGGCCGGTCTCGCTGTCCCCCCGCACGCCGTCCGCCGCCAAACCGCGCGCGCTGCTCGCGACCCTGCTGGTGCGCGCCGGGGAGGTCATCTCCTCGGACAGCCTGATCGACGAGCTCTGGGGGACCGAACCGCCCCGCACCGCGACCACCACCCTCCAGGTGTACATCTCCCAGCTGCGCAAGCTGCTGGCCGAGGGCAGACCCCCCGGGCTGGAGACCGAGGAACTGCTGCTCACCCGGTCCCCGGGGTACCTGCTGCGGGTGCCCGAGGAGGACTTCGACCTGGCCCGCTTCGAGACGCTGCGGGTGGCCGGCCGTACCGCCTACGAGCAGGGCGACTTCGCCGCCGCCTCCCGGCTGCTGCACGACGCGCTGGCGGTGTGGACCGGCCCGGCGCTGTCCGGCGTGCCGCACGGGGTGCGCCTGGAGAGCACCGCCATCCGGCTGGACGAGCTGCGGATGGAGTCGCTCGACCAGCGGATCCGGGCGGACCTGCGGCTCGGCCACCACCGCAAGCTCGCCGGGGAACTGATGGCGCTGGCCACCGAGCACCCGCTGCGGGAGGCGCTGCACGGCCACCTGATGGTGGTGCTGTACCGCACCGACCGCCAGTCGGACGCCCTGCGGGTCTACGCCAGGCTGCGGCGCTCGCTGGTCGAGGAGCTCGGCGTGGAACCCGGGCGCTCGCTCAAGCGCCTCCAGGAGCGGATCCTGCGCTCGGACCCGTCCCTCGACTGGAGACCTCCCGAGCCGGACGGCGGGTCCGTCGCCCGGGCCGCCTCCCCGACCACCGGGCCGCTGCGGGGGCTGCCCGGCGGGACGGAGAGGCTCATCGGACGCCACGAGGAGACCGCCTCGGCCGAGCGGATGCTGCGCGGCGAGGCCGGCCGGCCGCCGGTGCGGCTGGTGGCGGTGGCCGGACGGGCCGGCGTGGGCAAGACCGCGTTCGCGGTGCAGCTGGCCCGGCAGGTCGCGGACGCGTTCCCGGACGGCCAGGTCCTGGTCCGGCTGCGCGGGCCGCTCGGCCGGCCGCTGACCGCCGACGAGGCGACAACCGCCCTGCTGCGCGGGCTCGGTGGGGGCGACCACGGCGCGGCGGACCAGGTCCCGGCGGACCGCGGGCAGCTCACCGCGGCACTGCAGCGCACCTTACGGGGGCGCCGGCCGCTGCTGGTGCTCGACGACGCCGGCTCGGAGGAGCAGATCCGCCCCCTGCTGTCGGCGGTCGGCGACTGCTCGGTGATCGTCACCGGCCGGCGGATGCTCTCCGCCCTCGACGGCGCCCGGCACCTCGTCCTCCAGCCGCTGCGCCCGGACGAGGCGATGGAGATGCTCCACGTCGCCGGCGGGGAACTGATGGCGGCCGACCCGGTGGCGGTGGCGGAGATCGCCGGGCTCTGCGGCCACCTGCCGCTGGCCCTGCGGGTCGCGGCGGCCTCGCTGGTCGCCCGTCCGCACACCACCGCCGAGGGCCTGGCGGCCCGGCTGCGCGACGAACGGACCCGGCTGGAGCGGCTGCGCGAGGGCGACCTCGACCTGCGGGCCTGCCTGATGACGGCGTACCAGGAGGCGCGGCCCGAGCAGCAGCGGGCGTTCCGGCTGCTGGGGCTGGCCCCCGTGCCCGACTTCGCGCTGTGGACGGTGGCGGCGCTGCTCGACGTCGAGGCGCCGGTCGCCGAGGAGCTGGTGGAGGGCCTGGTCCGCGCCCAGCTGCTGGAGACCAGGCCGCAGCCGGACGGGCAGGTCCGCTACGGCTTCCACGAGCTGCTGCGGGTGCTCTCCGGGGAACTGCGCCAGCAGGAGCGCACGGACTCGCTGCGCGCGGCGACGGCGCGGCTGGGCGCCGCCTACCTGTCCCTCGCCCGCCGGGCCGACGCGCTGCTCACGCCCGGCCGCAGCAGGCAGCCCGAGGAGCCGGCCGCGGCGCCGCCGTCCGGCGCGGGCGGCCGGGCACCGGCGCCGTGCGCGCCGCTGGCCTGGTTCCGGCAGGAGGCCGCCGGGCTGGTGCAGTCGGTGCGGCTGGCGCACGCGGCCGGGCTGTGGCCCCTGGTGTGGGAGCTGGCGGGCAGTACCGCCGGGTACTTCCAGACCTGCGCGGTCTGGGACCAGTGGGAGACCTCCCACCGGCTCGCGCTGGACGCCGCGCGCCGGGCGGGCTCCCCGGCCGCCGAGGCGGCGGTGCTCCACTCCCTGGGCGACCTCGCCTGGCAGCGGCGCGAGGCGGACCGGGCGCTCGGCCGGTACGGCGAGGCCCGCCGGCTGTTCGGCCTGGCCGGAGACCGGCTCGGGGCCGCGCGCTGCCGGATCGGCGAGGCCGACGTCCTGCTCGGCCGGGGCCGCCTGACGACCGCCGCCCGGCGGTACGGCCGGGCGCTGGCCCTCTGCTCGGCCGGCCACGACCTGCGGGGGGTCGTGGCCGCGCTGGGCGGTCTGGCGATGGTGAACCTGCACCAGGGGCTCCCGCTCGGCGCGCTCCGGCTGCTCGACGAGTGCGGGAGGGCCGCCGAACGGCTCGGCGACCGCCGCTGGGCCACCTACGCCCGCCGCACCGCGGAGCGGATCGCCGGTCCGGACGGGCGGGCGGCCGCCGTGGAGGTCCGCCCGGGCATGTGGCTGCTCGACCCGGGCCGCCCGTCGTTCGCCCCGGCCGGCGCCGGGCGGACCGGCGATCCGCTCGCCCGGCAGCTCCCCCAGCGGCTCTGAGCCGCGCTGAGGGCCGGCCCGCGCGGGCCGGCCC
>NZ_JBHXTL010000200.1:0-12845 GCF_042677365.1 Kitasatospora sp. NPDC127116 | reverse complement strand
GCGGAGGCGCTGGGTTCGGAGGCGCTGCTGGCGCGGGTCGATGTGGTGCAGCCGGTGCTGTGGGCGGTGATGGTGTCGCTGGCGGAGGTGTGGCGCTCGTTCGGACTCGTTCCGGATGCGGTGGTGGGTCATTCGCAGGGCGAGATCGCGGCCGCGGTGGTGGCGGGTGGTCTGAGCCTGGAGGACGGGGCGCGGGTGGTCGCGTTGCGTTCCCGTGCGGTGGGGGCGTTGGCGGGGCGTGGCGGTATGACGTCGGTGCCGTTGCCGGTGGAGGCGGTGCGGGAGCGGATTGCGGGCCGGTTGTCGGTGGCGGCGGTGAACGGTCCGTCGTCGACGGTGGTGTCGGGTGATGCGGACGCGGTGGCCGCGCTGGTGGAAGAGCTCGTGGGGGAGGGTGTGCGGGCGCGGTTGATCGAGGTCGACTACGCGTCGCACTCCGCGCACGTCGAGGAGGTCCGCGAGCGCCTGCTGTCCGACCTGGACGGCATCACGCCTCTCGCGGGTTCGGTGCCGTTCTTCTCGACGGTGACGGGCGGCTGGTTGGACACGGAGGTCCTGGACGCCGAGTACTGGTACCGGAATCTGCGGGAGACGGTGGAGTTCGGGCAGGCCACGGCGGCGCTGCTGGGGGAGGGCTTCCGGTTCTTCGTCGAGTCCAGCCCGCATGCGGTGCTGGGTGTGGCGGTGGGGGAGTCGGTGGAGGCCGCGGGTGTGGAGGCCGCGGTGCTGGGGACGTTGCGTCGCGGGGAGGGTGGCCCGGCTCAGGTGCTGCGTGCGGTGGGCCGTGCGTGGGAGTGCGGGTTGGGGGTGGACTTCTCGGGTGCGTTCCCAGGGGCGCGGCGGGTGGACCTGCCGACGTACGCCTTCCAGCGCAGCCGCTACTGGCTGACGGCCCCCGCCGCCGTCCCGGCCGCCCCCGCCGAGGACCGCTGGGACGACCCGGAACTGCAGGACCCCGCCCAGCTCGCCGAAGCCCTCGGGGTCGGCCGGGAAGTCCTGGACGAAGTCCTGCCCGCGCTGGCGACCTGGCGCTCCGTCAGGAACCGTGAACGGAGGGCGGAATCCTGGCGCTACCACGTTGCCTGGGCACCCCTGTCGGTCGCGCCGGCGGACGGCCTTCCCGGTCGCTGGCTCGCCCTGCGTGCCGAGGGCCACGACGCGGCGGCCGTCCTGGACACCCTCGGCGAGGCCGGAGCCGACCTCCTCCCGTGCGTCGTCGACGATCCGGGCGCGACCCGTGAACAACTGGCCGCCCTGCTGACGAAGACCGCCGCGGAGCAGCCGATCGCCGGCGTGCTGTCCCTGCTGTCCTGGGAGGAGCGCCCCCATCCCGAACACCCCGACCTGCCCGGTGGTCCGGCGCTGACCCTCGCGCTGGCCCAGGCGCTGGAGGACACGGGCATCCACGCCCGGCTCTGGACGCTGACGAAGGGAACGGCGGTCCTGGGCGGCGCTGAGCGGCCCGGACACGTCGGTCAGGCCGCGTCCGCCGCCCTGGGCCGGACGCTGGCACTGGAGCACCCGCATCGCCGCGGCGGTCTGATCGACCTGCCCGAGGTGCTGGACGTACGGGCCGCCCGCCGCTTGTGCGCGGTGCTCGCGGGAGCCGCGGCCGACGAGGAACAGGTGGCGGTGCGCTCCACCGGGGTCCACGGACGCCGTCTCCGGCCCGCGTCGTCCGTGCCGCCGAAGGCCCGTAAGGACGGCGCGGCCGTGCGGACGCGACCGCGATGGCGGGGCACGGTCCTCGTCACCGGTGGCACCGGTGGCGTCGGCTCGCACACGGCGCGCTGGCTCGCGGGCCAGGGCGCGGAGCGGCTGCTGCTGGTCAGCCGCCGCGGTGCCGACGCGCCCGGAACGGACGCGCTGCGGGAGGAACTGACGGCGCTGGGCGCCGAAGTGGCCTTCGCGGCCTGCGACGTCGCCGACCCGGCCGCACTGGCGGCGCTGCTCGCCGACATCCCGGCGCGATGCCCGCTGTCCGCCGTCATCCACGCGGCGGGCGTCCTCGACGACGGTGTGCTCGACGCGCTGGACCCCGCACGGCTCGCCGTGGTGCTGCGCGCCAAGCTGACCGCCGCCCGGAACCTGCACGAGGCCACCGCGGGTCTCGACCTGTCGGCCTTCGTGGTGTTCTCGTCGGTGATGGGCGTCGTGGGCAACGCCGGGCAGGGCAACTACGCGGCCGCCAACGCGGCCGTCGACGCACTCGTCGCCGCCCGCCGGGTCGCCGGGCTGCCCGGCACGTCCGTGGCCTGGGGCGCCTGGGCCGGGCCGGGCATGCTGGCGGACGGTGTCGCCGCGCGGCTGCGGGACTTCGGCATGCCGGTGATGGAGCCCGAAACGGCCGTCACCGCGATCGGCCGGGCACTCGCGGAGGACGACGAGCTGGTCGTGGTCGCCGATGTCGACTGGAGGCGCTTCACCACGGGCATGGGCCTGCGGTCCGCCGCCCTGCTCGACGGGATGCCGGACCCGGCTGCCGCGAGGCCCGTCCCGGATGCCACCGGACCGTCGGCGGCCCGGGAGGGCGGCGGCTCCGCCGACGCCCTGCGGCAGCAGATCGCCGTACTGCCGCGCCACGAGGACCGGGTCAGGACCCTCACCGAACTGGTACGCACCCACGCGGCGACGGTCCTGCGCCACCCGGACGTCGACACGGTCCAGCCCGGAAAGGCGTTCTCCGCGCTCGGCTTCGACTCGCTGACGGCGGTGGAGCTGCGCAACCGGCTCGTCGCCGTCACCGGACTGGCCCTGCCCGCCACCGTCCTGTTCGACCATCCCACGCCGTCGGTACTGGCCGACCGGCTGCTCGCGGACCTGGACCTGGACCTGGACCTGCCGGACGCCGCGAGCGGCGCCGCCGAGTATGTCGGCTCCGTCGGCTCCGAGGCGAGCCGGGCGGCGGCACCCGGCGGCAACGAGCCGATCGCGATCGTCGGCATGGGCTGCCGCTTCCCCGGCGGGGTCGCAGGGCCCGAGGACTTCTGGCACCTGCTCTCGAAGGGCACCGACGCCGTCGGCGACTGGCCGTCGAACCGGGGCTGGGACACCGAGGGGCTGTACGACCCGGACCCCGACCACGCCGGCACCACGTACAGCACGCAGGGCGGCTTCCTGCACGACGCCCCCGAGTTCGACGCGGAGTTCTTCGGCATCTCGCCGCGCGAGGCCCTGGCCATGGACCCGCAGCAGCGGCTGCTCCTGGAGACCGCCTGGGAGGCGGTCGAGGGCTCCGGGCAGGACCCGACGGCGCTGAAGGACCGGCAGGTCGGCGTCTACATCGGTACCAACGGCCAGGACTACTCCGTGCTGCTGCAGGGCGCCGAGGGCGTGTCCGAGGGCCATCTGCTGACCGGGAACACGGCCAGCGTGCTGTCCGGGCGGCTGTCGTACGTCCTCGGCCTCCAGGGGCCCTCGCTCACCGTCGACACCGCGTGCTCCTCGTCGCTGGTGGCGCTCCACCTGGCCGTGCAGGCACTGCGGCGCGGCGACTGCGAGCAGGCCCTCGCGGGCGGGGTGACGGTGATGAGCACCCCGCGGCTCTTCGTGGAGTTCAGCCGTCAGCGCGGGCTCGCCGCCGACGGACGGTGCAAGGCGTTCTCGGCGGACGCGGACGGCACGGGCTGGGGCGAGGGCGCCGGAGTGCTGCTGCTGGAGCGCCACAGCGACGCCGTGCGCCACGGCCACCCCGTACTCGCGCTGATCAGCGGCACCGCCGTGAACCAGGACGGCGCCAGCAACGGGCTCACCGCCCCGAACGGCCCGTCCCAGCAGCAGGTCATCCGCGCCGCGCTGGCCGACGCCGCGCTGCGCGCCGACCAGATCGACGCGATCGAGGCCCACGGCACCGGCACCAGGCTCGGCGACCCCATCGAAGCGCAGGCGCTCCAGGCCGTCCACGGGCCGGCGCGCCCGGCGGACCGGCCGCTGTGGCTCGGCTCCGTGAAGTCGAACATCGGGCACACCCAGGCGGCGGCCGGGGTGGCCGGGGTGATGAAGATGGTGCTGGCCATCCGCCACGGCGAACTGCCGGGAACCCTGCACGCCGGGACGCCGAACCCGCACGTCGACTGGTCCGACGGTGCCATCCGCCTGCTCACCGCGCACACCCCGTGGCCGGAGACCGGGAACCCGCGCCGGGCAGGCGTGTCGTCGTTCGGCATCAGCGGCACCAACGTGCACGCGATCATCGAGCAGGCACCGGCCGTCGCGCCCACCCCGGAGCGGACCGACACCTCGGCCGCGCCCGCCCCGGACACCGCCGCCCCGGACACCGCCGCCCCGGACACCGCCACGACGGCCACCGCGCGCCGGGCCGCCCCGCCCGTGCCGCTGCTGCTCTCGGCCGGCACACCGGAGGCCCTGCGGGCACAGGCCGGCCGGCTGGTGAGCCGGCTCGATGCCGACCCGGACGCCGAACTGGCGGACGTCGCCTACTCGCTCGCCACGGGACGGGCCCCGCTCGAACACCGGGCCGCCGTCCTGGGACGGGACCGGGCATCCGTCCGGCGCTCGCTCACCGCACTCGCGCGCGGTACGGCAGCGGGCCACCTGCTCACCGGCGGCGCCGTACGCTCCGGCCGGACCGCCTTCCTCTTCCCGGGACAGGGCAGCCAGCGGGCCGGAGCCGGTGCGGAGCTCTACCGCGACGACCCGGTGTTCGCCGACGCCCTCGACGAGGTGCTGACCGGCCTGGACCCGCACCTCGACCTGCCCCTGCGCGACATCCTGTTCGCCGAGCCCGGAACCCCCGGTGCGGCGCTGCTCGACCGCACCCGGTACACCCAGCCCGCGTTGTTCGCCCTGGAGACGGCGCTGTTCCGGCTCGTACGGCACTGGGGTGTGCGGCCCGACCTGCTGATGGGGCACTCCATCGGCGAACTCGCCGCCGCCCACGCGGCGGGCGTGCTGGACCTGCCCGATGCCTGCGCGCTGGTAACGGCCCGGGGCCGGCTGATGGACGAACTGCCCGAGGGCGGGGCGATGGTGGCGGTGGAGGCCACCGAGGAGGAAGTGCGCCAGGCCCTGCTGGACGACCGCGCCGGGCACCCCCTCCCGGAGACGGAGACGGAGCCGGAGACGGAGACGGACCGCGACCCGGGCCGGGACGCGGTGGACATCGCCGCCGTCAACGGGCCCACCTCCGTGGTCCTGTCCGGTGACGCGGACGCGGTGCTGCGCCTGGCCGGGGCGTTCCGCTCCCGCGGACGGCGCACCCGCCGGCTGAGCGTGAGCCACGCGTTCCACTCCGACCGGATGGACGGGATGCTCGACGCGTTCCGGGACGTGGCCGAGTCGCTGACCTACCACGCGCCCGGCATCGAGATCGTCTCCAACCTGACCGGGCGCACGGCCACGGCCGCGGAACTCCGTTCCCCCGACCACTGGGTGCGCCACGCCCGGGGCACCGTGCGCTTCCTGGAAGGGGCCCGCCGGCTGCGGGCCGAGGGCGCGACGACGTACCTCGAACTCGGACCGGGTGGCGTGCTGTCCGGCATGCTCCACGCCTGCCTCCCCGACGCCGCCCCCACGCCCGGCGGCCCCGGGACGGTGCCGCTGCTGCGCGACGGCCGCGGCGAGCCGGACGCGGTCCGCACCGCACTCGCCTCGCTGCACCTGCGCGGTGTGGCGGTGGACTGGTCGGCGGGCTGGAGCGGCACCGACGTGCGGCGGGTCGACCTGCCCACCTACGCCTTCCAGCGCAGGCGCTTCTGGCCGGTGGCCGCGCCGGACCCGGCCCCCGCCGCCCGGCGCTCCCGGGAGACCGAGGTCCCCGCCGGCCCCCGCCGCTACCGCATCGCCTGGGAGCCGCTCACCGCGCCCGCGGAGTCCCGCCTCTCCGGCCGCTGGCTGCTCGTCACCCCGGACGGACCCGGTGCCGAGGACACCGCACTCGCCTGCGAACAGGCGCTCGCCGGACACGGCGCCGACGTGGTCGTGATCCGGGTCGGGGCCGCCGTCGAACGCGCCGAACTGGCCTCGCTGCTCCCGGAGTTCGGCGCCCTGGAGGGCGTCCTGTCGCTGCTGGCGCTGGCTGAGGGACCCCACCCGGGCCTGCCGATGCTCGACGCCTGCCTGAGCGGGACCCTGCTGCTGCTCCAGGCACTGGGCGACAGCGGCATCGACGCACCCCTGTGGTGCGCCACCCGCGGCGCGGTGGCGGCCCACGGCACGGAGGAGGTCCGCCCCGAGCAGGCCCAGGTGTGGGGCCTTGGCCGGGTGGCGGCACTGGAGCACCCGCTGCGCTGGGGCGGCCTGGTCGACCTGCCGGACCTGCTGGACGGGCCCGCGCTGGACGGGCTGTGCGCGGTGCTGGCCGGACGGGACGGCGAGGACCAGGTGGCCGTACGCGCGCCGGTACCGCTGGGCCGCCGGCTCGTCCCCGCGCCGGAGCCCGCGACACCCGCGCCCGCACCGTGGACGCCGCGCGGCACGGTCCTCGTCACCGGCGGCACCGGAGGCCTCGGCGCCCAGGTGGCGCGCTGGCTCGCGGAGCGCGGCGCGGAACACCTCGTCCTCCTCGGCCGGCGGGGACCCGAGGCCCCCGGAGCCGACGCGCTGGTCGACGCCCTGGCGGCGCTCGGCGCCCGGAGCACCCTGCTGGCCTGCGACGTCGCCGACCGCACCGCGCTGGAACGGGTCCTGGAGAGGCTGCGCGACGAGGGCGACACCGTACGGGCCGTGGTGCACACCGCGGGGCTCACCTCGGACACCGCGCTGATGGACTGCACGCCGGAGGAACTGGCCCGGCGGACGGCGGCCAAGACGCGTGGCGCGGCCCACCTCGACGCCCTGTTCGAAGGCCGCCCGCTGGACGCCTTCGTGCTGTTCTCCTCGATCTCGGGCACCTGGGGCAGCGGCGGCCAGGGCGCCTACGCGGCGGCCAACGCCTACCTGGACGGCCTCGCCGCGGCGAGGCGCGGCCGGGGCCTGACGGCGACCTCGGTGGCCTGGGGCCCCTGGGCCGGCGCGGGCATGGCCGACGGCGCCGTGGGCGACGGCCTGCGCCGCCACGGGCTGGTGCCGATGGCCCCCGCGGCGGCGCTCTCCGCGCTCGGCCTGGCGCTGACCCTGGACGAGGGCGAACCGGTCGTCGCCGAGCTGGACTGGAGCCGCTTCGCGCCCATCTTCGGCTCGGTCAGGGACAGTGCGCTGCTGCGCGGCCTGCCGGCCGCCCCGGAGCCCCGGGCGGCGGACGGCGGCCCCGCGGACGCGGACACCTCCGCCGGGTCCGGACCCGGCACGGGCGGCGACCCGGCGTGGCCGCACCGGCTGCACCGGCTGTCCGAGCCCGAGGGCCGCAAACTGCTGACGGAGCTGGTCCGGAGCGAAGCGGCCGCCGTGCTGGGCCACGAGTCGGTTGCCGGCCTCACGGCCGACCGCCCGTTCCGCGAGCTGGGCTTCGACTCGCTCACCGCCGTCGAACTCCGCAACCGGCTGGTCGCGGCCACCGCTCTGCCGCTCGCGTTCACCTCCGTCTTCGACCACCCGACGGCAGCCGCCCTCGCCGCGCACCTCTTCGCCGGGCTGAGCGGCACCGAACCGGACACCGACGGTCCGACCGGCACGGCCGGGCCCGCGGCGGCCGACGAACCCCTGGCGATCGTCTCGATGGCCTGCCGGTTCCCGGGCGGCGTCCGCTCGCCCGAGGACCTGTGGCAGCTGGTGGCCGACGGAGTGGACGCGGTCACCGCGCTGCCCGCCGACCGCGGCTGGCCGCTGGACACCCTCTACGACCCGGACCCCCTGCACCCGGGCACCTTCTACACCACCGGCGGCGGATTCCTGGACGGGGCGGCCGAGTTCGACGCGGAGTTCTTCGGCATATCCCCGCGCGAAGCCCTGGCCATGGACCCCCAGCAGCGACTGCTGCTCGAAACCAGCTGGGAGGCACTGGAGCGGGCCGGACTCGATCCCGCGTCGGTGCGCGGCAGCGAGGGCGGCGTCTACGTCGGCGTGGCCGCCCAGGGCTACGGCACCGGCCCGCAGAACCCGTCCGACGAGGTCGAGGGGCACCTCCTCAGCGGCACGGTCACCAGCGTCGCCTCCGGCCGCGTCGCCTACACCCTCGGACTCGGCGGCCCCGCCGTGACCGTGGAAACGGCCTGCTCGTCCTCGCTGGTGGCACTGCACCTGGCCGGCCAGGCACTGCGCGCCGGTGACTGCTCGTTCGCCCTGGTCGGCGGCGCCGCGGTGATGGCGAGCCCGGACGTCTTCGTCGAGTTCAGCCGTCAGCAGGGGCTGTCGCCCGACGGCCGCTGCCGCTCCTTCGCCGAAGGGGCGAACGGTACGGGCTGGGGCGAAGGGGTGGGCGTCCTGCTCGTGGAACGCCTCTCCGACGCGCGCCGCCTCGGGCATCCGGTCCTCGCCCTCGTACGGGGCACCGCGGTGAACCAGGACGGTGCCAGCAACGGCCTCACCGCCCCGAGCGGCCCCGCACAGCAGCGGGTGATCAGGGCCGCGTTGGCCACGGCCGGACTGTCCGGCGCCGAAATCGACCTGGTCGAGGCGCACGGAACCGGTACCGTGCTCGGCGACCCCATCGAGGCGCAGGCCCTCCTGGCCACCTACGGCCAGGACCGGCCCGCCGACCGCCCGCTGTGGCTGGGGTCGCTGAAGTCCAACATCGGGCACACCCAGGCCGCCGCCGGCGTCGCCGGGGTCATCAAGACGGTGCTCGCACTGCGCAACGGCGTGCTCCCCGGCACCCTGCACGCACAGGAGGCGTCCAGCCGGGTGGACTGGTCGGTCGGCGCGGTCCGGCTGCTCGCGGACGCCCGCCCCTGGGACGCCCCGGACGGGGACCGGCCGCGCCGGGCAGGCGTCTCCGCGTTCGGCATGAGCGGCACCAACGCCCACGCCGTTCTGGAGGAAGCACCCGCCGCCGACGACGGTCCGCTGCCCGAAGGCACGGACGGCGAACCCTCCGAGGACACCGGGACCACGGTTCCGTGGCTGCTCTCCGCCATGACGCCCGCGGCCCTGCGCCGACAGGCGCGCCGGCTGGGCGAGCACCTGCGGGCCGACCCCCACGGGGGCGTCGCCGCACCGGCCCGCGCGCTCGCCACCACCCGCCCCGCCCTGCCCTTCCGGGCGGCCGCCACCGGCCGCGACCGCGACGCGCTCCTCGGCTGGCTGGACGCCCTCGCGGCGGGAGAACCCGCGCCCGACGCCGTGCAGGACCGGGCGCGCGGCGGACGTACGGCCTTCGTCTTCCCTGGCCAGGGCTCGCAGTGGGCCGGCATGGCCGCGGCGGCGCTCGACACCGCCGGGGCGTTCGCCGCCGCCATCGCCGACTGCGAACGGGCGCTCGCCCCGCACACCGACTGGTCCCTGACCGAGGTGCTGCGCGGCGCGCCCGGCGCACCGACGCTCGACCGCGTGGACGTCGTCCAGCCGGTGCTCTTCGCCGTGATGGTCGCGCTGGCCGCGCACTGGCGCGACACCGGGGTCACCCCGGACGCGGTCGTCGGACACAGCCAGGGCGAGATCGCCGCCGCCCACGTCGCCGGAGCGCTGTCGCTCGACGACGCGGCCCTCGTGGTGGCGCGGCGCAGCCGGGCGCTGCTGAGGCTGGCGGGACGCGGCGGCATGGTGTCGGTCGCCGCCTCCGCCGAGCGGACCACGAGCCTGATGCCCGCCGGCGGACGCCTCTGCGTGGCCGCGGTGAACGGCCCCGACGCCGTGGTCGTCGCCGGGGAGCCCGAGGAGCTGGCCGCCCTGCTCGCGGCCTGCGACCGGGAAGGCGTACGGGCCAGGGCGATCCCGGTGGACTACGCGGCCCACTCGGCCCAGGTCGCCGAGATCGAGGACGAACTGCGCGAAGCCCTCACCGGGATACGCCCCCGCGCCTCGGCCGTCCCGCTCTACTCGACGGTGACCGGCGAACCCGTCGCCGGAGAATCGCTCGACGCCGCCTACTGGTACCGCAACCTGCGCGAGCAGGTCGACTTCGTCGGAGCGACCCGCGCCCTGCTGGACTCGGGTCACACCCTGGTCGTCGAGGTCAGCCCGCATCCGGTGCTGCTCGCCGGGATCGAGGCGGTGGCCGCGGAGGCCGGGCGGGAGGTGTCGGCGGTCGGCACGCTGCGGCGCGGCGACGGTGGCCGGGACCGGCTGCTGGCCTCGCTGACCGAGGCGTGGGCGGCCGGCGGCGGTCCGGTGGACTGGTCGCCCTGGACGGGTGCCCCCGGGCCGGGCGGCCCGGCACCCGTCCTGCTGCCGACGTACCCCTTCCAGCGCGACCGGTACTGGCTGGCCACACCGGGCCGGACGGCCGCCGCGGTCACCACCGGGGTGCCGGCCGAGGAGACTTCGGAGGCCGCAGGCGACGAGGACGGTACCCCCGCCGCACGACTGGCCGCCCGGCTGGCCCCACTGGACCGGCCGGCACGCCGTCAGGTGGTGCTCGACCTGGTCATCCGGCACGCGGCCGCGGTCCTCGGCCATTCCGGAGCCGGTCCGGTGCGCCCGGAACGCTCCTTCTCCGAGATCGGCTTCGACTCGATGCTCGCGATGCGGTTCAGGAACGCGCTGTGCGAGGCCACCGGGCTGTCCGTCCCGCCGACGGTCGTCTTCGACCACCCGACGCCCGAAGCGCTCGCCGCCCACCTGGACGCGGAGCTGTCCGCCGCGCCCGAACCGCCCTCGCCGCTGCTGGCCGAGCTGGACCGGCTGGCCGCGCTCCTCGCGGCCGTCCCGCCCGGAGCGGCCGACACCGACGGGGTCGGCGAACGACTGAACGAACTGCTGCGCGGCTGGGGCCGGCGCGCCGGCGCACCGGGCGGCGAGGCACCACCGCCCGGACCGGTGGACGACACCGTCACGGCGATGGAAACGGCGACAGCGGACGAGCTGTTCGCCCTGATCGACAACGACTTCGGCAACGCCTGAGAGAGAGCTGGCACTGATGTCCGACGACAAGAAGCTGCTCGACTACCTCAGGCGCGTCACCGCCGACCTCGGTGACGCCCGGAGGCAGCTGCGCGAGGCCGAGCAGGCCCGCCACGAACCGATCGCCATCGTCTCCATGGCCTGCCGCTATCCCGGCGGCACCGACACGCCCGAACTGCTGTGGGACCTGGTCTCCCGGGGCGCCGACGCGATCTCCGCCTGGCCGGTCAACCGCGGCTGGGACCTGGAGGGCCTCTACGACCCGGACCCCGAGCGGCCCGGTACCTCCTACACCCGGCACGGCGGCTTCCTGCACGACGCCGCCGAGTTCGACGCGGAGTTCTTCGGCATCTCGCCGCGCGAGGCCCTGGCCATGGACCCCCAGCAGCGGCTGGCACTGGAGACCGCCTGGGAGGCGGTCGAGCGGGCCGCGATCGACCCCCGCACGCTGCGGCGCACCGGCACGGGTGTCTTCCTCGGTGCGATCGGCAACGGCTACGGCGAGGGTTCGCGCCACCTCCCCGAGGTCCAGGGCCTGTTGGACACCGGGACCGCGAGCAGTGTGGTCTCCGGCCGGATCGCCTACACCCTGGGCCTGGAAGGGCCCGCGGTGACCGTGGACACGGCCTGCTCCTCCTCTCTGGTCGCTCTGCACCTGGCGATCCGGGCCCTGCGGGCCGGCGACTGCACGCTGGCCCTGGCCGGCGGGGTGTCGGTGATGGCGACCCCCGACGCGTTCGTGGCGTTCAGCCGCCAGCGGGCGCTGTCGGCCGACGGCCGCTGCAAGGCGTTCGGGGCCGAAGCGGACGGAACCGGCTGGTCCGAGGGCGCCGGTGTCCTGCTGCTGGAGCGCTTGTCGGACGCGCGGCGCAACGGGCACCCGGTGCTGGCGGTGATCCGGGGTTCGGCCACGAACCAGGACGGTGCGAGCAACGGGCTGACCGCGCCGAGCGGTCCGTCGCAGCAGCGGGTGATCCGGGCGGCGCTCGCGGACGCGGGCCTGACGGCGTCCGAGGTGGACGCGGTGGAGGCGCACGGCACCGGCACCACCCTCGGCGACCCGATCGAGGCGCAGGCCCTGCTGGCCACCTACGGCCAGGGGCGGCCCGCCGAACGGCCTTTGTGGCTGGGCTCGTTGAAGTCGAACATCGGCCACACCTCGGCGGCGGCCGGAGTGGGCGGCGTCATCAAGATGGTGCTGGCGATCGAGCACGGCGAACTGCCCAGGACCCTGCACGCGGACCGGCCGACGCCCATGGTGGACTGGTCGTCGGGAGCCGTGGAAGTCCTCTCCGAGGCCCGCGCCTGGGACGACACGGGACGCCCGCGCCGGGCGGGCGTGTCCGCCTTCGGCGTCAGCGGCACCAACGCCCACCTGATCCTGGAACAGGCCCCGGCGGAGGAGGCCGAACCGGTGGCCGACACCGCGGCCGGCGGCGACGCGTACCCGCTGCCCTGGGCGCTGTCGGGGCGCACCGACGAGGCGCTGCGCGACCAGGCGGCCCGGCTGCTGGCACACCTGGGCGCCGACCCCGCACCCCTGCGGGCCGCCGACACCGGCCGCGCCCTCGCCCTCACGCGGACCGCCTTCGAACGGCGCGCCGTGGTGGTGGGCACCGACCCGGACCGGCTGCTCGACGGCGTGAAGGCGCTGGCGGAGGGCCGCTCGGTGCCGGGGCTGGTACAGGGCGACGGTGTGTCCTCGGGCCGTTCGGTGTTGGTGTTCCCGGGTCAGGGTTCGCAGTGGGTGGGGATGGCCGCGGAGCTGTTGGCCGAATCGGCTGTGTTCGCGGAACGGATGGCGGAGTGCGAGCGGGCGCTGGCGCCTTACGTGGACTGGTCGTTGGCGGAGGTGCTGGGTTCGGAGGCGCTGTTGGCGCGGGTCGATGTGGTGCAGCCGGTGCTGTGGGCGGTGATGGTGTCGCTGGCGGAGGTGTGGCGCTCGTTCG
>NZ_JBHXTL010000199.1:0-12949 GCF_042677365.1 Kitasatospora sp. NPDC127116 | reverse complement strand
ACCTGAGGGTGTCCGGGGCCCACTGCCGCGTTCTCGCCTGCGAGCGGCTCAGAGGGTGCGGTTGCGGCCCGCGCCCCAGCCGGCCGCGCCGACCACCAGGACCAGCACCAGCATCAGCACCAGCGGGGTCTCCCAGCCGCCGGTCAGCTGGCGCAGCGCACCCGCGCCGACCGGGCCCGCCGCCGCGACCAGATAGCCGATCGCCTGCGACATCCCGCCCAGCTGGGCGGCACCGGCCGCGGTGCGGGTGCGCAGCACGATGAACGCCAGGCCCAGGCCCAGCGAACCGCCCTGGGCCACGCCCAGGATGGTCGCCGACACCCACGCCGCGGAGACCGGCGCGACCAGCAGCATCGCGATGCCCAGCCCGTTCAGGGCGACCATGGTCAGCGCCAGCCCGCGCTGGCTGGTCATCCGGCCGGCCATCAGCGGCACCAGGAAGGCGCCCGCCACCTGCACCAGGTTGGAGAAGGCGAAGACCAGACCGGCCTGGCCGCGGTCCATGCCGTGGTCGGCCAGGATGGTCGGCATCCAGGCGACCAGGGTGTACACCAGCAGCGACGAGATGCCCATGAAGAGGCTGATCTGCCAGGCCAGCGGGGACTTCCAGATGCCCTCGATCGGCTTGGCCGGCGCGGCGGCCGCGGCCACCGCCCCCTGCCGCTCCTGACGCGAGCGCAGCACCTGCGGCAGCCAGGCCACCGCCGCGATCAGCGCGAGCAGCGACCAGGCGCCCAGCGAGGCCCGCCAGCCGCCGCCCAGCGCGTGCTCCAGCGGGACGGAGGTGCCGGCCGCGAGGGTGGCGCCGACCAGCATGGTGGTCGAGTAGACGCCGGTCATGGTGGCCGCGCGGTCCGGGAACTCGCGCTTCACCAGGCCCGGCATCGACACGTTCAGCACCGCGATGGCCACGCCGATCACCACGCAGCCCGCGTACAGGGCCGCCACCGAGGGCAGCACCCGCAGCAGCACGCCCGCGCCGAGCACCAGCACCGCGCCGAGCACCACCCGCTCGGCGCCGAAGCGGCGGGTCAGCCGGGGCGTGAGCGGGGCGCCGACGCCCTGGAACAGCACCGGGACGGTGGTGATCAGCCCGCTCGCGGTGGCGGACAGGCCGAAGGTCCGCTGGATCTCGCCGACCATCGGGGAGACCGCCGCCAGGCAGGCGCGCATGTTCAGCGCGACCAGCAGGATGCCGGTCAGCAGCAGGAGCGGATGGGCCGCCCGGGTGCGGAGGGGGAGCGGGGCGGACGTGGTGACAACCGGCTGCTGGGCACGGGTGACGGCCATGGATGTGCTGTTCTTTCGTGAAGGTGCGTGGATGCGGACGGCGGAAGGGAGGTTCGCGCCGTCCTACTTCCGCGCCGCGATGGCCGCGAGCAGCTGCTCGACGGCCGCGGTCGGGCCGGCGAGCAGCGCACGACACGCCGCCTCGGCCCGGTCCGGGTCACCGCTCTCGATCGCGTCGACCAGCGCCTCGTGGGTCGCGACGACCGCCTCGGGCATGTCGTGGTCGCCGAAGGCGGAGGTCATCGCCTCGCGCACGGAGGCGCCGAAGTAGCGGTACACCTCGGCCAGCGCGGGGTTGTGCGCGGCCTCGACGACGGCGGTGTGGAACTCCAGGTCGTGCTCGACGGTGGCCTCGCGGCTCGCCCGCTCGGGGTGCGCCGCGAACACCTCGGCCTCACGGGCCAGCGCGGCGCGCATCCGCCGGATGTCCTCGGGGGTGTGCCGCAGCGCGGCCAGCCGGGCGCCCTCGGTCTCCAGCGCCGCGCGGACCTCCAGGACGTCCCGGATGCCCGAGCGCTGGACGCCGCGCAGGACGGACGCCGGGTCGCTGGTGGAGCGGACGAACGTCCCCTCGCCCTGCCGGGAGACCAGCATCCCGGCGTGCACCAGCACCCGGATGGCCTCCCGCACGGTGTTCCGGCCGACGGCCAGCTGCTCGGCCAGCTCGTGCTCGGTGGGAATCCGCGAGCCCACCGGCCACGCCCCACCCGCCAGCTGCGCCCGCAACTGCTCGATCGCGGTGTCCACCAGGGAGCGCCGCCCGGCCGCCTGCAAACCGCCGCTCATGCCGGACCTCCCTTTCCACCGCACACGTCATCACCGGTCGTCGGTCATCCTACAACCGCTTGCCCGGTCATCCTACAACCCACCCCTGACCAGCCCATGAACCCTGGATGTACCCCCGGACACGGATCCCGCGCCCGTCGGTGGGGTGGCCGGGCGCCTCCCCGCCGGAGGCGTCAGCGCTGCGGGTAGAGGCGCTCCAGGACCGCGGCGACGCCGTCCTCGTCGTTGCTGGTGGTGACGGCGTCCGCGACGGCGAGGAGTTCCTCGTGGGCGTTGGCCATGGCGACGCCGTGGGCGGCCCAGCCGAACATCGGGACGTCGTTGGGCATGTCTCCGAAGGCGATGGTGTCGGCGGCGCGGACGCCCAGGCGGCGGGCGGCGACGGCCAGGCCGGTGGCCTTGGACAGGCCGAGCGGCAGCAGTTCGACGACGCCGGCGCCGGCCATCACCACGCCGACCAGGTCGCCGGCCGCGCGCCGGGCGGCCTCGGCGAGGGCGTCGTCGGTGAGGGCGTGGTGCTGGATGTAGAGCTTGCTGAGCGGGGCGTCGAACAGTCCGCCGCGATCGACCCGGACGACCGGCAGGTCGGAGCCGATCAGCAGCTCGTAGCCGGGGCCGGCCAGCACCTGGCCGTCGAGGCCGTCCTGGTTGGCGGCGACGGCCAGCGGGCCGGTCTCGGCCTCGATCTTCTCGATCGCGAGCGCGGCGAGCCGCCGGTCCAGGGTGAGCGAGGTGAGCAGCTTGTGCGCGCCGGCGTCGTACACCTGGGCGCCCTGTCCGCAGACCGCTATCCCGGTGTAGCCGATCTCGTCGAAGACCGGGCGGGCCCAGACCGCCGAGCGCCCGGTGACGATGATGTGCAGCGCGCCCGCGCCGGTGGCCGCGGCCAGGGCGGCGCGGGTGCGCTCGGAGACGGTCTCCCCGCTGGTGAGGAGGGTGCCGTCGAGGTCGGTGGCGACCAGCCGGTAGGGCAGGCCGCCACCGCCGGGGGAGGCGAGGCTGGGGCTGATGGTGCTCATGGGCCTTACGTCTCCCGGGAGTTGCGGGTGGTGCTGGGTGGTGCGGGCCGGGTTACTTGACCGGTTCGAGGACGGTCCGCCCGCCGAGGTACGGCCGCAGCGCCTCGGGCAGGACGACCGAGCCGTCGGCCTGCTGGTGGTTCTCCAGGATCGCCACGATGGTGCGCGGGACGGCGACCAGGGTGCCGTTCAGGGTGGCGAGCGGGCGGGTCTTGCCCTCCTCGCGCATCCGGATCGCCAGCCGGCGGGCCTGGTACTCGGTGGTGTTGGAGGTCGAGGTGACCTCGCGGTACTTGCCCTGGGTGGGGATCCACGCCTCGATGTCGAACTTGCGCGCGGCCGAGGCGCCGAGGTCGCCGGAGGCGACGTCGATCACCCGGTACGGCAGCTCCAGCGCGTTGAGGAAGTCCTTCTCCCACTGGAGCAGGCGGCGGTGCTCGTTCTCCGCGTCCTCGGGGGTGGTGAAGACGAACATCTCCACCTTCTCGAACTGGTGGACGCGGATGATGCCGCGGGTGTCCTTGCCGTAGGTGCCGGCCTCGCGGCGGAAGCAGGACGAGTAGCCGGCGTAGCGCAGCGGCAGCTTGTCGGCGTCGAGGATCTCGTCCATGTGGTACGCGGCGAGCGGGACCTCGCTGGTGCCGACCAGGTACCGGTCGTCCTCGGCGAGGTGGTACACGTTCTCGGCGGCCTGGCCGAGGAAGCCGGTGCCGTCCATGGCGGCCGGGCGGACCAGGGCCGGGGTGATCATCGGGGTGAAGCCGGCCGCGGTGGCCTGGGCGATCGCCATGTTGACCAGGGCGAGCTCCAGCAGCGCGCCGACGCCGGTCAGGTAGTAGGAGCGGGCACCGGCGACCTTGGCGCCGCGCTCGGTGTCGATCGCGCCGAGGATCTGGCCGAGCTCGACGTGGTCGCGGGGCTCGAAGCCCTCGGCGGCGAAGTCGCGCGGGGTGCCGATCTCCTCGAGGGTGACGAAGTCCTCCTCGCCGCCGACCGGGGCGGCCGGGTCGATGAGGTTCGCCAGCGAGCGGAGCAGGCGGTCGGCCTCCTCCTTGGCCGCGCCCTGTTCGGCGTCGGCGGCCTTGACCTCGGCGGCCAGGTCCTTGGTGCGCTGCAGCAGGGCGGCCTTCTCGTCGCCCTTGGCCTGGGCGACCTGCTTGCCGAGCACCCGCTGCTCGTTGCGCAGTTCGTCGAAGCGGCTGCCCGAGGACCGGCGCCGTTCGTCGGCGGAGAGGAGGGCGTCGACCAGGTCGACGTCCTCGCCACGGACGCGCTGCGAGGCGCGCACTCGGTCAGGGTCCTCACGGAGCAGGCGAAGGTCAATCACAGGCCCAAGCGTACCGGGCGACCGTTCCTCCACCAGTACGGCATTTCCCCTGGGGATAACTCCCCCGATCCTGTGGATAACTTCTGTGGGGAACGCTCCGCCGCCGGGTTATCCACAGGCCCGACCCCTGGCCTGTGGATCCAAGGGGAGGGTGGCCCTCCGTGTGAACGAACCAGGGAATTGAGGTTTCAAACCTCAATCAACCTTCCCGAGTGAGGGAATTGAAGCACTCGGACGGGTGATTTGCTGGCAACCGGGTGACTCTGGTCCGATTGGTCATCTCTGCGACGCAAACCGATGGTCCGACCAGTTCTGGGCAATGGCTATACCGGTTTGTCGACTCTCCCCCGGCCTGTGGATAACTCGGGGCTGTGGACAGCGGGGAGCCCTGTGGACAGCGGCCCCCGGCCCCGGGCCGCCTGTGGACGACGGACGGGGCCGTCCGCCCCGCCCGGTCGACCCGATCCAAAACAGTCGGAAAAGGTCGGAAAGACAAAAGATGCAATCAGGGTGTCCGGACGGCTGCGGAGGTCGGGGATGCCCCGCGGGCCTCAGATGTTCCCGCGGCCGTCGAGGGCGCGGGAGAGCCAGTCCGCCGCCGAGGAGAAATCCTCGTCCGAGGTCCCCGGCCGCCGGTGGGTGGACTCCTGCCGGTCGGCGCGCGGATAGGAGCCCAGGTACCGCACCTGCGGGCAGATCCGCTTGAGCCCCATCATCGCCTCGCCGACCCGGCGCTCGGACAGGTGGCCCTCGCAGTCGATCAGGAAGCAGTAGCTGCCCATGCCCTCGCCGGTCGGGCGGGACTCGATCCGCATCAGGTTGACCCCGCGCACCGCGAACTCCTGGAGCAGCTCCAGCAGCGCGCCCGGGTGGTCGTCCGGCAGCCAGACCACCATCGAGGTCTTGTCCGCGCCGGTCGGCGAGGAGACCCGGCCCGGACGGCCGACCAGCACGAACCGGGTGGCCGCGCTCTTGGCGTCCGCGATCTCCTTGACCAGCGGCTCCAGCCCGTAGATCGGCGCCGCGAACTCCCCGGCGAACGCGCCGTCGTAGCGGCCCTCGGAGACCAGCCGGGCGCCGTCCGCGTTGGAGGCGGCCGACTCCCACTTCGCCTCCGGCAGGTTGGCCGCCAGCCAGCGCCGCACCTGCGGCTGGGCCACCGGGTGGCTGGTCACCGTCTTGATCCCGGACAGCTCGGTGCCCGGTCGCACCAGCAGCGCGAAGGTGATCGGCAGCAGCACCTCACGGTAGATCATCAGCGGTGCGCCGGAGGCGAGTTCGTCGTTGGTCGCGGTGACCGCGCCCTCCACCGAGTTCTCGATCGGGACGAACGCCCCGGACGCCTCCCCGCCGCGCACCGCGTCCAGTGCCAGCGCCACCGAGGACAGCGGCACCAGTTCCCGGGTCGCCGCCTCGGGCAGGGTGTGCAGGGCCGCCTCGGTGAACGTGCCGGCCGGTCCGAGGTAGGTGTAGCGGGTGGCCGACATGATGCCTCCGTGGGAATCTCGGTGCTGCGCGGGCGGAGTGTGCCGAAGCAGTCACCCTAACGACTCCGCGGCCCCGGCAGGAAAGCGTTCCACCGACCGGAACCGCGGCGGTGCGTCCCGGTGAATCCGGGGGAACTACCCCTCCAACAACTGCTGTCCGAGGTAGCCGCCGGGCGGCGGGCCCGGTGGCAGCGCGTACAGGCCGCCGGCCTCGTGCCGCAGGAAGCGGGAGAGGCCGTCGCCCCGGGAGAGCTTGCGCTGCACCGGGGTGAAGCCCTTGCGCGGGTCGGCCTGGAAGGCGAGGAAGAGCAGCCCGGCGTCCGGGGAGCCGTCCGGCAGCAGCCCGTCGTGGTACGAGAAGCCGCGGCGCAGCATCGCCGCCCCGCCGTTGGCCGCCGGGGCGGCGACCCGGATGTGCGCGTCGGCGGGGATCGCCAGGGTGCCGTCCGGGCCCTGCGCGGCGAGGTCGACCGGGGACCGCTCGCCGGCCCCGGCGGGTGCGCCGAGCGGGGCGCCGTCCGACTTGCGCCGCCCGATCACCCGCTCCTGCCGGTCCACCGGAAGCGCCTCCCAGTGGTCCAGCAGCATCCGGATCCGCCGGAACACCAGGTACGAGCCGCCGGCCAGCCAGCCCGGGTGGTCGCCGCCGGCGGCGCAGAACACCGTGGCGGCGAAGCCCTCCTCGTCCGGCCGGGGGTTGTTGGTGCCGTCGATCTGGCCCATCAGATTGCGTCCGGTCACCGGCCGCGCGGCGGCGCCGGGGGTGCGGGCGAAGCCGGCCGACTGCCAGCGCAGCGCCGCCGTCCCGGCCGCGAGCCGCTGCAGCACCCGCAGGGCGTGCACGGCGACCAGGGCGTCGTCCGCGCCGATCTGGACGAACAGGTCGCCGTCGCCGCGGGCCGGGTCGAGCGCGTCGCCGGGGAAGGCGGGCAGCGGTTCGAGCCCGGGCGGGCGGCGGTCGGCCAGCCCGGCCTTGTCGAACAGGGCGGCGCCGAAGCCGACCGTGACGGTGAGCGAGCAGGGCCCGGCGTCCAGCGCGACCTGGCCGTCGAACTCCTCGGCCGGCTCCCCTGCGGTCAGCCGCTCGGCCGCCTTCGTCCAGCGCTGCAGCAGGGTGCGCAGCCCGTCCCGGCCGACGCCCACGGCCAGGTCGAAGGCGGCGAGCTGGACCCTGGCCTGTGCCGGGTCGGTGATCCCGGCCTGGTGCTCGCCGCGGAACGGCACCCGGGCGGAGCCCAGCGTCCCGCCGGACGGGCCCGCCGCGTCCGCCGTCCCGCCCGGCCGGCCGTCCAGGGCGACGGCCCCGGCGACGCCCGCGCCGGCGCCGGCCAGCAGTCCGGCCCCGGCGGTGCCGAGCAGCGCCCGCCGGGTGAAGCCCGCGGGTCCCGCCGGACCCGACCCGTGGTCCGCCGGGCCGGGCTCCGCCGCAACGGGCTCCGTGGATGTGTCCGTCATCCCGCTCACCCGATCCTGAACTGCTGGGTCGGAGTGGTCTGGTCGATGTCGGAGGAGCGGATCTGCACCGACACCACCCAGTTGCCCGCCAGCGGGAGCTGCGCGGTGCCGATCCAGTGGCCGGTGCCCTCCGGGGTGAGCGCGACCGGCAGCGGGCCGAGGTCGCGGTCCGGCAGGGTGAAGGCGAGCTCCACCTCGGGGACGTCCACCGGCTGCCCGTCCGCGCCCGCGAGCGCGAGCGTCACCTCGTTCGGCCCGGTCCGGGCGGGGTTGAGGGTGACGGTCGCGGTGCCCTTGGCGTTCGGCGTCCGGCCCTTGGTGTCGTACGGGAGCTTGAGCTCGACGGTGCGGCCCGGCTCGGTCTGCGGCGCCACCGGGGCCCCGCCGGCCGCCGGAGCGGCGGCCGCCCCGGCCTTGAGCTCGCCCGCGACCCGTCCGGGCGGGGAGTTGGTGAGCATCGTGGTGACCACCAGCACCGCCACCGCGACCAGCGCCTCGACCAGCACCGAGCGGCGCAGCCCGGCCCGGGTCGGGGTCAGCCCCCGGTCGCGTCCGGCGCTCCGCAGGGCGGCCCGCTGGCGCTCCAGCTGCGCCTGCCGGACCGGGTCCTCGCTGTGCGTCGCCACGGCGACCGGTTCCGGCAGTTCGGCCGGTGCGACCTCCACCGACTCGGCCGGGGCCGAGCGCAGCCGGGCCAGCCAGGAGCGGGAGATCCAGGCGACGCCGAGCATCGCGACCACGCAGCCGCTCTTCACCAGCAGCAGCCGCCCGTACTCGGTGCCGGTCAGCGCGCCCCAGCTGCCCAGGCCCCGCCAGGACTGGTAGATCCCGGTGGCGGCCAGCACGGCCACCGAGCCGAAGGCGATCCTGGAGAAGCGGTCCACCACCTCGGCGCCGACGCCCTCGCGCAGCGCGACCAGCAGCGCGGCCAGCCCGCCCAGCCAGAGCGCCATGGCGAGCAGGTGCAGGATGCCGAGCGGCAGCGCCAGCCAGACCTGGATGCCCACCGAGGCGTGGTCGGCGCCGACCCAGGTCGCCGAGAGGGCGACCGCCAGCACCAGCCCGGCCACGCCGAGCCCGAGCCGGACCTCGCGCTGCGGCCGTTCGGCGGCCCGCCGCTCCAGCTCGCGCAGCTCGGCGGCCTCGGCGTCCTCCTCGGACACCGCGAGACCGGCGGAGCCGTCGGCGTCCTCGGAGCCCTTGGAGCCCTCGGAGCCGTCCTCGTCCCTCGGTTTCGGGACGACCGGCCGCGGCGGCTGCCCCAGCTGCCCGACCAGCAGCGACAGGAACACCCCGCCCGCCGCGAGCAGCAGCAGCCGGGCGGCCAGCGCGGTGCCGATCCGCTCGTCCAGCGTGGCGCGCATCAGCGACAGGTCGAAGGCCTGCCCGATCCCCGAGCCGCGCTCGTACGGGCCGCGCAGCATCAGCACGGCGACGGTGGAGACCAGCAGCGCCGTCCAGCCGGTCATCAGCAGCCGCTGCACCCGGCGCCGGGCGGTGCCGGCCGGCCAGCAGATCAGGACGAAGGCGGCGACGCCGACCAGCAGCGCGAACGCGGTGTACGCGACGGTGCGCCCGGTCCCGTACAGGAAGGCGACCAGGCCGTCGGCCTCCGCGCCCTGCAGCGCGGTCGCCGACACCGAGGTGTCCGAGGGCGCGCCGATGGAGAAGGTGAACGCCCCGCCGACCGGGTGCGAGTCGTCCGAGACCGCCCGCCAGGCCACCGTGTACGTGCCGTTGGCGAGCCCGCCGCGCAGCCCGACCCGGGCGGTGTTGCCCTTGCCGTCGGCGTGCGCCGGGTTGCCGGTGTCCACGGCCTGGCCGGCCGGGTCGAGCACCCGGACGGAGTCGCCGGAGAGCGAGACGGACTCGCTGAAGGTCAGCGTCACCGCCTGCGGGGCGGTGGCGACGACCGAGTTCTGCCGCGGGTCGGTGGAATCCAGGGTGGCGTGCGCGGAGGCCGGACCGGCGCCCGCGAGCATCAGCGCGAGCAGCGCGCCGAGCATTCCGAGCACCCCGGCGATCCGGCGGTGGGTGGCCTTCTCCAGGCCGGCCGACTGCATGGTGGCGGTCCCCTTAACTCTGGCTGGGCCGGTAGGTGAGCTCCTTGACCGGAACCTTGACGGAGATGGTGCCGGACTTGGCGAAGGTGAGGTCGAGCTCCAGCTCGTCGCCGAGGGCCGGGGTCTTCTGCCATCCCATGATCATGAGGTGGTTGCCGCCCCGGGCGAGCTGCAGGGTGCCGTGCGCGGGGACGTCGAGACTGTCCACCTGCTCCATGGTCGACGCGGTCGAGCGGTGCATGGTGACCGACCCGGCGGCCGGGCTGGTCACCTTGAGCAGCTCGTCCTGTCCGCCGTCGTTGCGGACGGTCAGGTAGCCGGCCGCCATGCCGCCGGCCGGGGGCAGCGGGATGTAGGAGTCGGCGACGCTGAGCCTGGCCGGGCCGCCGGCGGCACCGTCCTGCCCGCCCGTGCCGCCGCCCGTCCCGCAGGCGGCCAGGATGGCGCCGCCGCCCAGGGCCGTCGCGACGACGGCACCGAGCAGGGCGGTGCGGCGGAAGCGGCCGGTTCCGGTCTGCACCGAGGTCACGCCGAGACCCCCTTGGCGAGCAGCGGCAGGTCGTGCTCGTAGGTCTTCTCCTCGGTGCCGCTCATGTAGAGCACGTGCGCCTTGTCGTCCGAGGGGAGGAAGGCCAGCACCTGCGCGCCGTGGGTGGAGGTGACCGTGCCGTCCCCGTTGACCACCGGGTCCTCGATCATGATGCCGAGCGACTTGGCCGCGGTCTTCACCTTGGCCAGGTCCCCGGTGAGGCCTATGAAGTCGCTGCCCATCGAGTCCAGCCAGGTGCGCAGCACCTGGGGGGTGTCGCGCTGCGGGTCGGTGGAGACGAAGACGACGTTGACCTTCTGCCGGTCCGCCTCGGGCAGCGCCTTCATCGCGACGCCGATGTCGCCCATGGTGGTCGGGCAGACGTCCGGGCAGCTGGTGTAGCCGAAGAACAGCAGGGTGGCCTTGCCGTTGGTCTGCTGCCGCAGGTCGAAGGGCCGGCCGGAGGTGTCGGTCAGCTGGAGGTCCGGCTTCTCGAAGTTCTTGGCGAGCTTGGTGCCCTGGTACGGGGTGTCCTCCTTCTGCCGGGTGACCTTGGCGACGGTGGAGTCGCCGCCGGAGGAGCCGCAGGCGGAGAGGGTCAGGGCGGCGGCCAGTGCCAGGGCGGCCGCGCCGGCCAGGCGGGTGGTGCGGGTGGTGCGGGGCATGCGAGTTCCGATCGTGCGCGGTGGGCCGCCGGCGGGGCCGCACCCGTCCTGCGGGTGCGGCGCCGCCGGCGCGGGGGTCAGGAGGCGGAGCCGCCGTTCTTGCGGCGCAGGCCGAGCACGCCGACGGCGGTGCCGATCACACCGACCACGATGCCGACCACGCCCAGGGTGCGGGCGGTGGAGTCGCTGGACTTGGTGTCGCCGGTGGAGGCGGCGTGGTCGGAGCTGTCCCCGTGGGCGCCCGCGGCCGGGGACGCGGTGACGCCGTGGCCGTCGCCCTCGGCGGCCTTGGTGAGCTTCAGGACGGGGGCGGGCTTGGCCGGCTCGGGCTGGCCGTCCTTGGACTCGTCGATCCAGCGGGCGATGTCGCCGTTGTCGTAGGTCTGGAGGGTCTTGAAGACCAGGCTGTCGGTGTCGGTCGGCAGCGGGCCGAGCGAGACCCGGAACTCCTGGAACTGGCCGGGGGCGATCTTGGTGCCGGCGTCGGCGGTCCAGGTGATCTTGGAGACGGCTTCGGTGACGTCGTTGCCGTGCACCTTGATCGGCTTGTCGAGCTTGGCCTTCTCGACCGCGGCGGTCCAGCCCGGCAGCGGCAGGGTCCGGACCGAGGCCAGCGGGTGGTCCAGCGGGAGGTTGACCTCCAGCTTCACCGTGCCCGCGGTGTCGCTCTCGTTCGGCACCCGGAAGTCGACGGCCGTGTAGCCGCCCTGGGCGGCCGCGCCCGGGTTCACGGTGACGTGCGCGAAGGCGGGGCCGGCCAGCGCCACCACGGAGGCGGCGGCGGTGAGGGCGACGGCGGCGAGACGACGGGTGGGAAGGGAACGCATGATGCGGGTCTCCGATCGGAGCTCGGCGGCAGCCGGTACCGGGCGACGGACACGATCCGTACCGCGGGGGCCGCGCGTGGGGAGGTGGGGGCAGAGCCTCGGGCCGCCCCGGTGGTCGGGGGAACGGCCGGACGGTGCGCACACCGGCACCCGACGCGGCCGCAGGGCCGCCGGGAGACGCCGGTCAGTACGCGAGGGCCCCGTACGGCGGACCGCGCCGCACCACGCTGTGCCGCAGCACCGCACCCGTCGGGAACAGGCTCTCCCCGCCCCGGGCACCGAACCGGCGGGCCGGGCCCGCCACGCCGAACAGACCGCGCAGCAGCGCGGCCACCAGCGCGAACGCCGTGCGCAACGGCGCCGCCCAGTGCTCCCGGGCCGCCGTGGCGGCCACCCGCAGCAGTCGCCACAGCGCCGCCTCGCCGCGCCGCAGCCACCAGCCCGCGACCAGTGCGGCACCCAGGTGCCCGGCCAGCATCGACGGCGTCATGCCGAGGGCACCGGCCTGCCACCAGGGCGCGGCGGCGAACGCGTGCGGATCCAGGCCCGCGGAGGAGACCAGCTGCTCCGCGGACGGGCCGCCGGACAGGCCGAGCAGCGTGCCGGGGCGCGCCTCGTTGCAGATCAGCCGACCGGCCACCTGCGGCACGGTCAGCGGCCCGGGGCCGCCGTGGTGCATGCCCGGCATGGAGCCGTTGAAGCCGTGGAAGAGACAGTGCAGCCCGAGCTGCCCGGCACCCAGCGCCCCGGCGATGCCCGCCAGCGAACGCTCCCGCCCGCCGCAGACCGCCGCGAACGCCAGCACCGCGGCGAAACCCAGCGCCAACGCGGTCGGCGGCACGTTCCCGCCCCCCGCCAGGGCGTGCCCGGCGGCCGCTATCAGGGTGCAGACCAGCGCGAACGGGACCGCCCGGGCAAGCCGCAGGTCCCAGGCGGCGGACCCCACCGGCTGAGCCGGTCCGGGGGCGCCCGGGAGCGGGGCGGCGGCGAGGGCAGTCATGGCCGGGCCATCCTCTCATTGCGTACGCCGCCGACACGGGCAGGGTGGGAAATCCCTACGAATGCCCCTTTCGGCGGCGGCGTGCGAGGGGGCGTACGCGTCGCCCGGCACAGACCCCGTCCCCCGGTCCATCCGCCGAACGGGCGGTAGCGGCCCCCGGGCACGGTTCACCCGCGAATCGCCCGGAGATACCTAGTTGTATGTGGAGCCGCAGCCAGGAGGGACCTCCCGTGGACATCTGGTGGACTCTGCACCTCAAGCGCGACCCGGCCAGCGTCCCGCTGGCCCGGCGCATCCTGCTCGGTGCGATGGCGACCGCGGGCGTCGACCCGCAGATCGCGGACGACCTCGGCGTCGCCCTCACCGAGGCCTGCGCCAACGCCGTCGAGCACGGCGCCACCGGGCGGCCCGACGACGGCTTCCAGGTCACCGCCTCGATCTGCGGCGACCGGCTGCGGATCGAGGTCACCGACTCCGGACCCGGCCTGCCCGCCCCCGCTC
>NZ_JBHXTL010000198.1:0-13105 GCF_042677365.1 Kitasatospora sp. NPDC127116 | reverse complement strand
CGCTTCCTTCGGACCGCCTTCCAGCGGACCCTCCGGGCTTCGTTCTTTCGTGTTTCCAGCTTACCAGACGTTTTCCGCTCCGTTTACCGGGGCTTTTCGCATCTGAAATCTGGTGTTAACCGCCAAGTTGTGGCGACTCGACCAACCATAGCGGGTCGGCAGCCGGAGCGCGAATCGGGGCGCACCGGGAGTCCCCCGGACGGCGGCATGATTTGTTGCTCTCGCGAGCATATACAGCAATGGTCCCGATTCGCCAAGATGCCTGTAGAGTGCGGCGCATCGGAGCCAAGAGGACTAGACCACTCACGGGTCGGTGAGTCGCCGGCCGGCTGGACCGGCGGGGGCGGGGTCTTCGCCCGGGAATGTCAGCAGATGTCCAAAGTTGACATGATTTAGGCTTCGGTTGATCGTCGTGCCGCTCCTCGCGGCCGCACGCTGTACTGCGCACTTGGGAGGCACAACCATGACCACTGTGACGTCGCCGCTGACCGGCAAGATCGTGGGGCTCGCGGGCGTGCCCGACCCGGTGTTCTCGGGTGCGATGGTCGGCCCGGGCACCGCGATCGACCCCGTTCGCGAGCAGACCACGGCGGTCGCTCCGGTGGACGGTGTCGTCGTCTCCATGCACCCGCACGCGTTCGTCGTCGTGGACGCCGAGGGCCACGGTGTGCTGACCCACCTCGGGATCGACACCGTTCAGCTGAACGGCGAGGGCTTCGAGCTGCTCGTCAACAAGGGCGACACGGTGACCCGGGGTCAGGCCGTCATCAAGTGGGACCCGGCCGCCGTCGAGGCCGCGGGCAAGTCGCCGATCTCGCCGATCGTGGCGCTGGAGGCCACCGTGGACTCGCTGGGCGACCTGCGGGAGGACGGCGACGCCAAGGCCGGCGAGCAGCTGTTCAACTGGAGCTGACCTCTTCCTTCCGACCCGCCCCGGACGAGATGACGGGGCGGCCCCCACACACAGCGGTTCCCGGCGGGGCCGCTCATCTCAGCGGAGACAGGTGACATGGAGAAGACGCTGCGCGGCGTGGGCGTGAGCCACGGGGTCGCGATCGGCCAGGTGCGGCACATGGGGACGGCGGTGCTGGAGCCCCCGGCCACCCAGATCCCGACCGAGGACGCCCCCCGTGAGCAGGCTCGCGCCCAGGCCGCCGTCGAGGCGGTCGCCGCCGACCTCATCGCGCGCGGCAACCTCGCGGGCGGCGAGGCCCAGGCCGTGCTGGAGGCCCAGGCGCTGATGGCGCAGGACCCGGAGCTGATGGCCGACGTGTCCCGCCGGATCGCCGTCGGCAGCAGTGCCGAGCGCGGCATCTACGACGCGTTCGCGGCCTACCGGGCGCTGCTCGCCTCCGCCGGGGAGTACCTGGCCGGGCGGGTCGCCGACCTGGACGACGTGCGCAACCGGATCGTGGCCCGGCTGCTCGGCGTGCCGATGCCGGGCGTGCCGGACAGCGACGAGCCGTACGTGCTGTTCGCGCGGGACCTGGCGCCGGCCGACACCGCGCTGCTGGACCCGACGCTGGTGCTCGGCTTCGTGACCGAGGAGGGCGGGCCGACCAGCCACAGCGCCATCCTGGCCCGGGCGATGGGCGTGCCGGCCGTCGTGGCGCTGCCGGGTGCGATCGAGGTCGCCGAGGGCACCGTCGTCGCGGTGGACGGCAGCTCCGGCGACGTACTGCTGGAGCCGTCCCAGGAGAAGCAGGACGAGCTGCGGGCGGCCGCCGCCGAGCGCAGGGCCGCGCTGGCCGCCTCCTCCGGCCCGGGGCAGACCTCGGACGGGCACCGGGTGCCGCTGCTGGCCAACGTGGGCGGACCGGCCGACGTGCCGGCCGCGCTGGAGAACGGCGCCGAGGGTGTCGGCCTGTTCCGCACCGAGTTCCTGTTCCTGGACGACTCGGCGAAGGCTCCCGGCGCGGAGAAGCAGGTCGAGGCGTACCGCAAGGTGCTGGAGGCCTTCCCCGAGGGCCGGGTCGTTGTCCGGGTGCTGGACGCCGGCGCCGACAAGCCGCTGGACTTCCTGACCCCGGCCGACGAGCCCAACCCGGCTCTGGGCGTGCGCGGTCTGCGCACCCTGCTCGAACACCCCGAGGTGCTGCGGACCCAGCTGGAGTCGCTGGCCAAGGCGGCCGAGGGCCTGCCGGTGCACCTTGAGGTGATGGCCCCGATGGTGGCCGACCGCAAGGACGCCAAGGACTTCGCGACCGCCTGCCGTGAGGCCGGGCTGGACGCCAAGTTCGGCGCGATGGTGGAGATCCCGTCGGCCGCGCTGCGCGCCAGGGCGATCCTCCAGGAGGTCGAGTTCCTGTCGCTGGGGACCAACGACCTCGCGCAGTACACCTTCGCGGCCGACCGCCAGGTCGGTGCGCTGGCCCGGCTCCAGGACCCGTGGCAGCCGGCCCTGCTGGACCTGGTCGCCGCGGCGGCCGACGCCGCGCGGGCGGCCGGCAAGAGCTGCGGCGTCTGCGGCGAGGCGGCCTCCGACCCGCTGCTGGCCGTGGTGCTGACCGGTCTGGGCGTCACCAGCCTGTCGATGGGCGCGGCCTCGATCCCCTACGTGCGGACCACGCTCGCCAAGTACACGCTGGCGCAGTGCCGCCGGGCGGCCGAGGCGGCCCGGGCCGCGGACAGCGCCGAGGAGGCGCGGGCCGCGGCGCAGCAGGTGCTCTCCGGCGAGTAGCCGGGAACGGCGGAAGCGGGAACAGCGAGAGGGGCGCCCCCACCATCCCGGGTGGGGGCGCCCCTCTCGTCCGTCCCGGGGCCGGTCAGGCCCGGCGGTCGAGGCGGAGCTGCTCGAAGAAGCGCAGGTGCTCGATGCGGTCGACGGAGCCGGGGTTGACGGCCTGCTCCAGCGGGGTGCCGGAGAGGATGCGCTTGACCGGGACCTCGATCCGCTTGCCGGTGAGGGTGTGCGGGAGGCCGTCGACGGCGATGACCTCGTCGGGCACGTGGCGCGGGGAGAGTTCGGTGCGCAGCGCGGTGCGGATGCGGCCGACCAGGTCGTCGTTCAGTTCCGCGCCGGGGGCGAGGACGACGAACAGCGGCATCCAGTAGCCGCCGTCGGGCTCCTCCAGGCCGATGACCAGCGACTCGGCGATCTCGGGGAGGCGCTCGACGACCTCGTAGATGTCCGAGGAGCCCATTCGGACGCCCTGGCGGTTGAGGGTGGAGTCGGAGCGGCCGTGGATGACGACGGTGCCCCGGGAGGTGACGGTGATCCAGTCGCCGTGGCGCCAGATGCCCGGGTACATGTCGAAGTAGCTGTCGTGGAAGCGGGTGCCCTTGTCGTCGTTCCAGAAGCCGGTGGGCATGGACGGGAGGGGCTTGGTGACGACGAGTTCGCCGACGGTGTCGATGTGCGGGTGGCCCTGGACGTCCCAGGACTCGACGGCGGCGCCGAGGCAGGGGGCCTGGATCTCGCCGAGGTGGACCGGCAGGGTCGGGACGCCGCCGACGAAGCAGGAGCAGACGTCGGTGCCGCCGCTGACCGAGGCGAGCCAGACGTCCTCGCTGACCTCGTCGTAGATCCAGCGGAAGCCGTCGGGCGGGAGCGGGGAGCCGGTGGTGCCGATGCAGCGGACGGCGGAGAGGTCGAGTTCGCGGCCGGGGTGGAGTTCGGCCTTGCGGCTGGCGCCGATGTAGGCGGCGGAGGTGCCGAAGACGGTGGTGCCGGTGCGGGCGGCGACCGACCACAGGGCGCCGGCGTCGGGGTGGCCGGGGCTGCCGTCGTAGGTGACGATCGTGGATCCGACCAGGAGGCCGGCGACCAGGAAGTTCCACATCATCCAGCCGGTCGAGGTGAACCAGAAGAAGCGGTCCTGCGGGCCGAGGCCGAGGTGGAGGCCGACCTGCTTGAGGTGCTCGACCAGGATGCCGCCCTGGCTCTGGACGATCGGCTTGGGCAGGCCGGTGGTGCCGGAGGAGTAGAGCACCCAGAGCGGGTGGTCGAACGGGAGCTGGGCGAACTCCGCTTCGCCGTCGGCTCCCGGGGTCCGGCCGGAGACCAGGTCGGCCCAGTCGAGGGCGCCTTCGGGGGCCGGGCCGCCGAGCAGCGGGACGTGGACGACGGTGCGCAGCGAGGGCAGTTCGCGGCGCAGCTCGGCGACGACGTCGGTGCGGTCGTGGGCCTTGCCTCCGTAGTGGTAGCCGTCGACGGCGATCAGGACGTCCGGTTCGAGCTGCTGGAAGCGGTCGAGCACGCTGCGGGCGCCGAAGTCGGGGGCGCAGGAGGTCCAGACGGCGCCGACGGCGTTGGTGGCGAGGAGCGCGACGACGGCCTGCGGGACGTTGGGCAGGTAGGCGGCGACCCGGTCGTGGGGGCCGATTCCCCGGGCGCGCAGGGCGGCGGCGAAGGAGAGGACCTGGCGGCGCAGTTCGGCCCAGGTGGTCGGGACCGGGTCACCGCTCGTCTCGTCGACGTGGAGGATGGCGGGCCGGTCGGCGTTGGCCGGGTCCTCGGAGTGGCGCAGGACGTGCTCGGCGTAGTTCAGGCGGGCGCCGGGGAACCACTGGGAGCCGGTGCGGGTCTCGTCGGCGAGGAAGGCGTCGGGCATCCGGGGGTCGGCGAGGACGGCGTCGGGGGCCTGGGTGAAGCGGACGTCGAACCACTGGGTGATCGCGGTCCAGAACCGGTCGAGGTCCTCGGTGGACCAGGCGTGCAGGTCGGCGTAGCGCTGGGCGGCCTGCTGGTCGTCGTCGGCCGGGGCGAGCGGGGCGGCCGGGGCGCCGTGGTTCTCGGCCGCCCAGGCCTGGAAGGCCACCAGGGGGGTGGCGGCGGCGCGAGCGGGGTTGGGGCGCCAGAGCGGCTGGTCCTGCGGTGGGGTGCTCACGGTGGTGGTCTCCCGGCCGGTGGTGGGGACGGGAGGGCTCGTGGCAGACCCGTCCGGTTGGGCTGTCGGTGCAGACCATGCCATGTGATCGGCCGCCGCGCCAGGGTCGGCCGGTGGGGGCCGGGGGCCCGCGTCGCAGGGCGGGCCCGGGGTCAGCGGGGGGTGAACTCGCCACTGAACCAGCGGCGCAGGACACCCTTGTGGAAGTCCCAGACGAGCGCGGTGTCGGCGGTCGCGAGCAGCCAGCCGTCGGTCTCGTCGGTGGGGCGCGAGGGCGGGAGCTCGGCGAGCGGGCGGGCCGGGAGCAGGCCGCAGAGCATGACGAAGCGGCCGGCGGGGTCGGAGGCGGTGTGGATCAGGGTGACGTCGGCCGGGTCGGCGGTGATGCCGGTCTCCTCGTGCAGTTCGCGCACGCAGGCCTGCTGCCAGCTCTCGCCGTAGTCCATGTAGCCGCCGGGGAAGGCGAGTTCGCCGTAGCCGGGCTCGATGGTGCGGCGGATGACGACCAGGGCCGGGTCGGCTTCGGGGCGGGTGACGGGGAGGACGGTGACCGCGACGGGCAGCGGGTTGCGGTAGCTGATCTCGGCGCAGCCGGGGCAGGTGCGGGGCCAGAGGCGGGTGCCGGGCGGGTAGGGCGTGCCGCAGAAGTGGCAGTGCGAGAACGGCCGGTGGGCTTCGGCGGTGGTCGTCGCTTCGTCAGTGGTCATGGCCGGATGGTAGCCCGGTCGGTCGACGGCGTTGCCGTGGGCCGCCGGAGCTCAGGGGGCGCCCGCGGCGCCGGCCGGGTCGTCGCGGGTGGGGCGGAGCAGCGCGGGGTGCAGCAGGCGGGCGTCGCCGGCGTGGTAGGTGCGGGCGCGGGGGCCGCCGCGGGCGCCGCCGCGCTCGGTGGTGGCGCCGGTGCTCTCGACGAAGCCGGGCACGGACAGCACCTTGCGGTGGAAGTTGCCGGGGTGGAGCTTCTCGTCCCAGACCGCCTCGTAGACGGCGCGGAGGTCGGGGATGGTGAAGTCGTACGGCAGGAAGGCGGTGGCCAGCGGGCTGTACTCCAGCTTGGCGCGCACCCGGTCGAGGCCGTCGGAGAGGATGCGGGCGTGGTCGAAGGCCAGCGTGACCGGGCCGGGGCCGGGGCGCCCGTCGACACCACCCCCGTGGGTGTCGGCGGGCGCACCGGCGGCTCGGGACCGGCCGCAGGGCCGGAGGTCCAGGTCGGAGACGGGGTGCCAGGCGGCGGCCGCGGCGTCCGTCCCGGCCCGGGGGTCGGGCAGGTCCGGGGCGAAGGCGAGGTAGGCGACGGAGACGACGTGCATCCGCGGATCCCGCTCGGGGGCGCCGTAGGTGCCGAGTTGTTCCAGGTGGAGGCGGCAGGGCGTGGCCCCGGCGGCGGAGGCGCTCAGCAGGCCCGTCTCCTCGGCGAGCTCGCGGGCGGCGGCCTCGTCCAGGTCCTCCTCGCCGGCCCGCAGGAAGCCGCCGGGCAGCGCCCAGCAGCCCTGGTGGGGCGGGGCGCCGCGCTCGACGAGCAGGACGTGCAGGCCGCCGCGGCGCAACGTCAGGGCGACCACGTCCACGGTGACGGCGATCGGGGCGTAGGCGCGCGGGTCGTACGCGGCGAGCCACTGCTGCTCGGCTCCGGGCCCGGTGGGGGGCGGTTGGTCGTCCGCTGCCATCGCCGGGCTCCTCTCCGTCGTCGCCGGTGCCACCGGGCCTGTTCTGTCGGTGCTGTTCTTCTCGGGCTGAGCACAACGTAGCGAGTGCGTTCCCCGGCGGCAAATGGTTTTCCTGCCCGGCCCGGGGGCGCCCACCCCTAGGCTGTGACCAGGAACTCTTCCAGAGGAGACCGAGATGCCCACTGCTCCCCCGCCGGACTTCGCCGCCGCGCTGGCCGCCGGTCCGCTGGTGCTCGACGGCGGGATGTCGAACCAGTTGGCGGCGGCCGGGCACGACCTCTCGGACGAGCTCTGGTCGGCGCGGCTGCTGACGGACGACCCGCAGGCGGTGGTGGCGGCGCACCGGGCGTACTTCGCGGCGGGCGCGGACGTCGCGATAACCGCGAGCTACCAGGCGAGCTTCGAGGGCTTCGCGCGCCGCGGGGTCGACCGGGCGCAGGCCGCGCGGCTGCTGGCGCGGAGCGTGGAGCTGGCCCGGGAGGCGGCGCGGCCGGAGCCGGGCGGGCGGCGGCGCTGGGTGGCGGCCTCGGTGGGCCCGTACGGGGCGGTGCTGGCGGACGGCTCGGAGTACCGGGGCCGGTACGGGCTGAGCGTCGCGGAGCTGGCGGACTTCCACCGGCCGCGGCTGGAGGTGCTGGCGGCGACCCGGCCGGACGTGCTGGCGCTGGAGACGGTGCCGGACGCGGACGAGGCGCGGGCGCTGCTGGGGCTGGTGCGCGGACTGGGGGTGCCGGCCTGGCTGTCGTACAGCGTCGAGGGCGACCGGACCAGGGCCGGGCAGCCGCTGGCGGAGGCCTTCGCGCTGGCCGCGGAGGTGGACGAGGTGGTCGCGGTGGGCGTCAACTGCTGCACGCCGCAGGACGCGGACCGGGCGGTGGCGGTGGCCGCCGAGGTGACCGGGAAGCCGGTGGTGGTCTACCCGAACAGCGGGGAGAGCTGGGACGCCGCCCGCCGGGGCTGGTGCGGCGAGCCGACCTTCCGCTCGGCCCGGGTGGGCGGCTGGCTCGCGGACGGCGCGCGGCTGGTGGGCGGCTGCTGCCGGGTCGGGACGGACGGGATCGCGGCGCTGGCGGCGGAGGTGACGGTGCTGCGGGCGCAGCGGGCGGGGGCGGTGGGGTGACGGCGCGGGAGCGGTGAGGACCCGGCGCGGGGCCGTCCGCGCACCCGGCGGACCGCGCCGCGGGCGGGAGGGCCGGGGCGGGTTACCCGGGGGGAAGGTGCACGGAGTCCGGGCGGCCTGGCAGACTCGTCCCGTCATCACTGTGGTCGACATTGTCGACCGCCTTTCAGCGCGGAGGTACCCATGCCCGGCCCGATCCAGTCGCTTTCCCGGGCCGCCGCGATCATGCGCCTGCTGGCCGGCGGTGAACGCCGGCTGGGCCTGTCCGAGGTGTCGACGGCGCTGGACCTGGCCAAGGGGACCGCGCACGGCATCCTGCGCACGCTGCAGCAGGAGGGGTTCGTCGAGCAGGACCCGGAGACCGGCAAGTACCAGCTGGGCGCCGAGCTGCTGCGGCTGGGACAGAGCTACCTGGACGTGCACGAGCTGCGGGCGCGGGCGCTGGTGTGGGCGGACGACCTGGCCCGGGCGTCCGGGGAGACGGTCTACCTGGGGGTGCTGCACCAGCAGGGCGTGCTGATCGTGCACCACGTGTTCCGGCCGGACGACACCCGGCAAGTGCTGGAGGTGGGCTCGATGCAGCCGCTGCACAGCACCGCGCTGGGCAAGGTGCTGGTGGCCTACGACCCGGTGGCGCGCGGGGAGCTGGGCGACGGGCCGTACGAGTCGTACACCGTGCGGACGCTGACCGGGGCGGCCGACGTGGACGCCGAGTGCGCGCTGATCCGGGAGCGCGGCTGGGCGGACTCGATCGAGGAGACCTGGGAGGGCGTGGCCTCGATCGGCGCGCTGATCCAGGACCGGCGGCGCAACCCGGTGGGCGCGGTGTGCATCAGCGGGGCGGTCGAGCGGGTCTGCGAGGACGGCTTCGTGAAGCCCTCGCTGGTGGCCTCGGTGCGCAGCGCGGCGCGGGCGATCTCCCGCGACCTGGGCGCCGGGCGGTTCTGAGCACATCCACGGACGGCCCGCCGAGGGCCGTCGATTCGTCACGCTGAGGCGCGGACGGGCGGGAGCCCTGTCCGCGCCTCTGGCGTTTTGTCCCGTTTCGGGGCGCTCCGCTCGGTAACGTCGACGGACCTGCCGAGGCGAGGGTCACAGCTGCGTAACCCTGCCTTGACGTGGGGGCGACCTGGGGAGGAAGCTTCCGCATGACGGTCGACATTGTCGAACGATGGCCGGAGAGATCGCTCCCACAGCGCGCTCATCCGCACAGCGATCGACCGGCCGCCTGCCCCCACCTACCCTCCGGGCCATATGGACAAGGGAGTCTTTGTGTCCGCGTTCTCCAACGGCGACGTCTTCGTCGGCGAAACCCTCGGCACCGCCGCCCTGATACTTCTCGGCGGTGGCGTCTGCGCCGCCGTGACCCTCAAGAAGTCGAAGGCCCTCAACGCCGGCTGGCTGGCGATCACCTTCGGCTGGGGATTCGCGGTCCTCATCGCCGCCTACATGTCGGCTCCGAAGTCCGGCGCCCACCTGAACCCCGCCGTCACCATCGCGCTCGCGGTGAAGAGCGGCGAGTGGAGCCAGGTGCCGCTCTACCTCGGCTCCCAGCTGCTCGGCGCGATCATCGGCGCCGTCCTGGTCTGGGTCACCTACCTGGGCCAGTTCAACGCGAACGAGGAGCCCACCCTCGGCATCTTCTCGACCGGCCCCGAGATCCGGAACCCGATCCAGAACGTGCTCACCGAGGTCATCGGCACCTTCGTGCTCTGCTTCGCGATCCTCACCATCGGCACCAACTCCGGCCTCTCCCAGTCTGGCACCGGCACCCTGATGGTCGCCTTCACCGTCGTCGGCATCGGCCTCTCGCTGGGCGGCCCGACCGGCTACGCGATCAACCCGGCCCGTGACCTCGGCCCGCGCATCGCGCACGCCCTGCTGCCGATCCCGAAGAAGGGCGGCTCCGACTGGTCGTACGCCTGGATCCCGGTCGTCGGCCCGATCCTGGGCGGCCTCGCGGCCGGTGGCGTCTACAACGCCATCTTCTAAAGGACGGGTTCGCCCCCGCCGTACACGGGGACTGACCGAACAACGCGCGTCAGGCCCACCCACCCCGTATCCCCCGAACCCGAGCCGAGGACCCTCCCCATGACCTCCACCGGTAACTACATCGCCGCGATCGACCAGGGCACCACCTCCAGCCGCTGCATCATCTTCGGCGCCGACGGCCGGATCGTCTCCGTCGACCAGCAGGAGCACCGGCAGATCTTCCCCCAGCCCGGCTACGTCGAGCACGACGCCGCCGAGATCTGGACCCGGGTGCAGTCGGTCGTCCGCGGTGCGCTGGAGAAGGCCGGCCTGACCAAGGACGACATCCGCGCGATCGGCATCACCAACCAGCGCGAGACCACCGTCCTGTGGGACAAGAACACCGGTGAGCCGGTGCACAACGCGCTGGTGTGGCAGGACACCCGCACCGAGGCGCTCTGCCGCGAGCTCGGCCGCAACGTCGGCCAGGACCGCTTCCGCCGCGAGACCGGCCTCCCGCTGGCCAGCTACTTCGCCGGCCCGAAGATCCGCTGGCTGCTGGACAACGTCGAGGGCCTGCGCGAGCGCGCCGAGGCCGGCGACATCCTGTTCGGCACCATGGACACCTGGGTCATCTGGAACCTCACCGGCGGTGTCAACGGCGGCAAGCACGTCACCGACGTCACCAACGCCAGCCGCACCATGCTGATGAACCTGAACACGCTGGCGTGGGACGAGAAGATCGCCGACTCGATGGGCGTGCCGATGGCCGTCCTGCCGGAGATCCGCTCCTCCGCCGAGGTCTACGGCGAGGCCGTCGGCGACCTGGCCGGCGTCCCGGTCGCCTCCGCGCTCGGCGACCAGCAGGCCGCGCTGTTCGGCCAGACCTGCTTCGACGAGGGCGAGGCCAAGTCCACCTACGGCACCGGCACCTTCCTGCTGCTGAACACCGGCGAGAAGATCGTCAACTCGTACCACGGCCTGCTGACCACCGTCGGCTACCGGATCGGCGACCAGGCCCCGGTGTACGCCCTGGAAGGCTCGATCGCCGTCACCGGCTCGCTCGTCCAGTGGCTGCGCGACCAGCTCGGCATCATCTCCACCGCCGCCGAGATCGAGACCCTCGCCAACACCGTCGAGGACAACGGCGGCGCCTACTTCGTCCCGGCCTTCTCCGGCCTGTTCGCCCCGTACTGGCGCTCCGACGCCCGCGGTGTGATCGCCGGTCTGACCCGGTACGTCACCAAGGGCCACCTGGCCCGGGCCGTCCTGGAGGCCACCGCCTGGCAGACCCGCGAGGTCGTCGACGCCATGCAGAAGGACTCCGGGGTCGAGCTCACCGCCCTCAAGGTCGACGGCGGCATGACCAGCAACAACCTGCTCATGCAGAACATCGCCGACGTCCTGGACGCCCCGGTCGAGCGCCCGTACGTGGCCGAGACCACCGCCCTCGGCGCCGCCTACGCGGCCGGACTCGCCGTCGGCTTCTGGAACGACCTCGACACCCTGCGGGCCAACTGGCACCGCGCCGCCGAGTGGACCCCGCGCATGGACGAGGCCACCCGGGAGCGTGAGTACAAGAAGTGGCTCAAGGCCGTGGAGCGCACCATGGGCTGGGTGGAGGAGGAAGAGAACAACTGACCGACAAGCCGGTCGGGGCCCCGCGCCCCGACCGGCCGCCCGCTGTTCCGGCAACGGGTGTCACCGGGTTCAACCGGCCCGCCGCACCGGGCCGACCGGCCTCTCCCGCAGAGGCCGCACCGCACACGAGAGGAGTAACGGCGCCGCCCGACCCGCGCGCGCCGTACACAACCACCATGGCAACCATTCCGACCCTGGGCGCCGAGCGCACCGCCGGCCACACCGCCTCCCGCGCCGAGACCCGCGAGCTGCTCGGCAAGGCCACCTACGACCTGCTGGTGATCGGGGGCGGCATCCTCGGCACGGCCGTCGCCTGGACCGCGTCCCAGGCCGGCCTCAAGGTCGCCATGGTCGACGCCGGCGACTTCGCCGGCGCCACCTCCAGCGCCTCCTCCAAGCTCGTCCACGGCGGTCTGCGCTACCTGCAGACCGGCGCGGTCAAGCTGGTCGCGGAGAACCACAAGGAGCGCCGCGCGCTCTCCACCGACGTGGCCCCGCACCTGGTCAACCCGCTGACCTTCTTCGTGCCGGTCTACAAGGGCGGCCCGCACGGCGCCGCCAAGCTCGGCGCCGGCGTCTTCCTGTACTCCGCGCTGTCCGCCTTCCGCGACGGCATGGGCCGGGTCTCCACCGCCGCCCACGCCGCCCAGCAGGTGCCCGCGCTGCGCACCGAGGGCCTGCGCTCGGTGGCCGTCTACGGCGACCACCAGATGAACGACTCGCGCGTCGCCGTGATGACCGTGCGCGCCGCCGTCGACGCCGGCGCCGTGGTGCTCAACCACGCCGAGGTCACCGGCCTGCGCTTCACCGGCGGCCGGGTCACCGGCGCCGACCTGCGCGACCGCCTGGACGGCAGCGAGTTCGGCATCGACGCCCGCCTGGTGCTGAACGCCACCGGCCCGTGGGTGGACCACCTGCGCAAGATGGAGGACGCCGGCGCCGCGCCGTCGATCCGCCTCTCCAAGGGTGCCCACGTGGTCGTCAAGCGCCGCTCGCCGTGGCGCGCCGCGCTGACCATCCCGATCGACAAGTACCGCGTCTCCTTCGCCATCCCGTGGGAGGACCACGTCCTCCTCGGCACCACCGACGAGGAGTACACCGGCGACCCGAAGGACGTCCGGGCCACCGAGGCGGACATCGACCAGATCATGGGCGAGGCCGCGCACGCGATCCGCGACGAGCACCTCGACCGCGACCTGATCACCTACTCCTTCGCCGGCCTGCGGGTGCTGCCGGGCGGCCCGGGCGACACCGCCGCCGCCAAGCGCGAGACCGTCGTCACCGAGGGCCGCGGCGGCATGCTGTCGGTCTCCGGCGGCAAGTGGACCACCTACCGGCACATCGGCCGCGCCGTCCTGGAGAAGCTGGCCCACGTGCCCGGCACCAGCCTCGGCGAGGACATGTCCCCGATCGCCCCGACCGTCCCGCTGCCGGGCGTCGGCGCGCCGAACGCGGTGGCGCACCGCCTGCTGATCGACCGTGAGCCGGGCTCGCGGATGGAGCCGCTGGTGGCCAAGCACCTGGCCAGCCACTACGGCACGCTGTCCTTCGACATCGCCCGCATGATCGACGAGAACCCGGAGCTCGGCCGGCCGATCCACGAGGACGGTCCGGACGTCTGGGCGCAGGTCGCGTACGCGGCGGACAACGAGTGGGCGTACACCTCGGACGACGTGCTGCGCCGCCGCACCACGATGACGGTGCGCGGGCTGGACACGCCGGAGATCAAGGCCGAGGTCGAGGCCTTCCTCGCGAAGCGCGGGAACAAGTAGGCACCGAACAGGGCAGTCACGGCCTCGCGGAGCGCGCGAAGCAGGTCGAGGCCTTCACGGCGGGCGGGCGTCCGGGGTTTCCCCGGGCGCCCGCCCGCCGTTTCGCCG
>NZ_JBHXTL010000197.1:0-13130 GCF_042677365.1 Kitasatospora sp. NPDC127116 | reverse complement strand
CCTGGGTTGCCGCCGCCCCCCCCGCCGGCCGGGACCTCCGGCGGCGGGCCCCCGGGGGGGGTCCCCCCCCCCGCACGGCCGATGCGGAGCGGGTCAGTAGACGCAGGGGATGCCGCCGTCGGCCTGGGCGTCGACGGCGGGGCCCTGCATGGGCAGATTGGCGGCCGGGTCGGCCGGGGCGCCGCCCGCGGGGGAGGCGGGTTCGTCGGCGGCGACGCCGGTGAAGGTGGTGCCGAGGGTGACGACGACGTGGTCGGCGGCGGCGCTCGCGGACTCGGTGGCCGTCACCCCGTAGCGGGCCGCGATCTGCTCGGCGGCCTCCTTGGCGCCCTTGCCGTAGACGACCGTGGTGGTCTTCGGCCGGGTGCCGGCCGACCCGGTGCGGCCCTCCTTGAAGCCCAGGCCCGCCAGGGCCTTGGCCTCGGCGGCGGAGGTCACGCCGGCGGCGGAGGAGGCGTTGAAGACGTCGACCGTGACGGGCCTGGCGGAGGTCGCGGTCGGGGTCGGCGTCGGTGCCGCGGTCGGCTGGACCGGTGCGGGGGCCGCCCCCGGGGCCGGGTCGGCCGGGGCCGGTGCCGCGGCGGCGTCGGCGTAGCCGAAGAGCTGCTTGACCACCTTCTGGACCTTCGCCGGGGTCACCAGGTTGACGTCCTGGCCGTTCCTGGTGCCGAACCCGTCGAAGGTCAGGGTGTTGAACTCGACGTTGCCGCCGGTGAGGTTGGGGGCCTGCTGGGCGAAGTCGAGCACGTTCCACTCGTTGTCGATCACCAGGTCCTTCTGCATGACGCCCATCAGCTCCTGCATCTTGCCGAGGTCGCCGATGACGCCCTTCTGCTTGAGGTTGTGCACGACCGAGGAGATGAAGGCCTGCTGGCGGTGGGTGCGGGCGAAGTCGCCCGAGTTGCCGTCCGGGCCGTCGAGGTTGTGGCGCTGGCGGACGAAGGAGAGCGCCTGCGAGGCGTTGAGCTTGTTGACGCCCTTGTGGAAGTCGGCACCCGAGCCCTGGCCCTCCATGGCCGGGTCCCTGGTGTCGTGGGTGAGGCAGACCTCGATCGGCTGGAGGGCCTTGGCGATGTCGTAGAAGCCCATCAGGTTGACCTCGGCGATGTGGTCGATGGGCTGGTCGAGGAACTTCTGCACGGTGCGGATGGTGGCCGCCCGGCCGATGTCCCGGCCGGCCTTCTCCAGGTCGGCGCCCTTGAGGCCCTTGGCGCGCAGGCCCGCGTCGGCCTTGTCCTTGGCCGCGCCGTAGGCCTCCTTGATCTTGGCCATGCCCAGCTGGGAGCCGTCGGCGCCGTAGGTCATCACATAGTCGTCGCGGGGTATCGAGACGGCCTGCACCTTGCCGCCGTTCGCCGGGATGTGCAGCAGGATCAGGGAGTTGGTGTTGTAGCCGCCGATGTCGGAGCTGTGGCCGGCGTGCAGTTCGTCCTGGACGAACTCGGGCGGCAGGTCCGTGCCGTCCATGTTCTTGCGGCTGTCCAGGCCGATCAGCAGCAGGTTGACCGAGTTGTCGAGGTGCTTGGGCGCGTCCTTCTTGGTCTCGGCGATGACGCCGGAGGTGGTCATCCCGTCGGTGAGCTGCTTGTACTCGTACCAGACCACCCCGCTGGCGGCGAACACCGCGAACCCCACGGTGCAGGCCACTGCCCGGCCCGCGATCAGCACGGGGGAGGAGCGGCGGGCCGCGGCACGTCCGTCGGTTCCGGCGTTGTCAGCCATGCTGCCTCCTCCTCGCCCGGACCAGCCGGAACGCGATCACGACGACGGCCGCGACCGCGGCCTCGGCCATCACGGGAAAGCCGTGCACCACCCACTTGGCGGCGCCGGTGGCCAGGGCCTTGCCCTGGTACCGGTCGCGGTGGGCGGCCAGCTCGGCGGCGGCCGTCACCCCCAGGACGACCAGCGGCGAGGCGGCGAGCACCCACCACCAGCCGTTGCGGCCGCTCAGCGCCGCCGCCAGGCCGGTGCCGAGCACCGCGGCCACCGCGAAGGCCAGGCCCATCCCGGGGCCGGAGAGTTCGTCGACCGCGGCGCCGGCCAGCGGCAGTCCGACGGCGAGCGCCACCGGCAGCGCGGGACCGCCGGGCAGGGGGCGTATGTGTCCGGCGGGTCCGTCCGCCGCCCGTCGGCGCGCCCGCTTGTCGGCCGACCGTCCTCGTTGCCCCGCCACGCCCTCACCCCGGTGTTCCCGTGCTCCGCGCGCCACGGTGGCGCCTGCGCCGCGTGCCGACCGTCCGGTCCGTCCGGTCCGTCCGGTCCGTCCGGTCCCGGGCCGGTCCTCGTCCGGGCCGTGGGCCCGTCGTCCGTCGTTCCGGAACTCTGTTCGTGGCGCTGCCAGTTCCGGACGCCGGTTTCCGGCCGGCCGGTTCCCGCCCGGCCGCCCGTGATCGGGGGAGGCGCTTCCGTATCACCTCTACACGGGTGTAGAAGTCGTACGCAGCATAGAGCACACGTGTTCGGCGGCAAGTCCGGGTTCGCCGTGACCCGGATAAACTACACCGGGTAGTTTCTGAGTGGCCGGCCGATGCGCCGGCGGAAGAGGAGAGGGCCGTGGCGACGACGGGCGGAGCGGGGCGGCCGGAGAAGCGCAAGGCGATCACGCAGGCCGCGACGGCGGTGTTCGGGCGCGAGGGGTACGTCCGGGCCAGCATGGACGCGATCGCGGCCGAGGCCGGGGTGTCCAAGCGGACGGTCTACAACCACTTCGCCGACAAGGAGACCCTCTTCCTGTCGGTGGCCCTGCAGAACTCGGCGGAACTGACCGAACGCATCCGGGAGTTGATGGCGAAGTACCTCGACCGGGTGGTGGAGCTGCGCCAGGACCTGATCGACTTCGCCGTCCAGCGGGCCCGCGCGGTCCTGTCCGCCGGGGAACACGGGGCGCTCGGCCGGGCGATCCGGGCCGAAGTGGCCAACATCCCGGCGGACGTCCTGGAGGCCTGGCTGGAGGCCGGACCGATCGCCTCCCAGCGCGACCTCGCGCAGCACTTCGCCGCGCTCGCCGAGCGCGGGCTCCTCACGGTCGGGGACGCCGCACTGGCCGCCGAGCAGTTCACGCTGCTGACCTTCCACGGCATCGCCGAGCGCTCCTTCTGGGGCGCCCTCCCGGTGGCGGACGAGGAGGTCGAGCGGATCGCGGCGGCCGGTGTGGACGCCTTCCTGCGGATCCACGGCGCGTCGCCGGCGGCGTCGTCGCCGACGGCACGGGGCTGACGGCACGGGGCTGGGCAGGTCCGGGCATCACTTCCAGTTGAGGCCATTGCCGAGGGTGTACGGCTCGCCCCAGTACTCGGCGCCCGCGACCTTGGAGGCCTCCGGGGACATCGCCACCGCACAGGACGTGGCGGACTGGCCGTTGGTGAAGCCCTTGGGCAGCGACTCGCTCTTGCACTTGGGGAAGGAGCCGATGACCATCAGCTCCTGCGCCTCGGTGCCGTCCGCCAGCAGGCCCTTCATGTGGTTGACGCTGGTGTAGGACAGGTCGGTGTCGCCGGCGTTGGTGACCTTGTAGTGGATGTAGTACGGCACCAGCCCCTTGGCCTTGTCGCCCAGGTTGAGCGAGGTGAGGTCGGCCGGGTCGCCCTTCTCGATCGAGGTGACCGCGAGCGCGATGGTGCCCTTGGTGCTGCCCGAGCTGAACGGGATGGTGGCGGCGTCGCCGAGCTTCAGGGTGGTCCCGGCCGCCGGGGCGGTGCCGCCCGCCGGGATGGAGGCCGAACCGGAGGCGGCCCGGGTGGTCGCCGCGGCGCTCGGCGAGGCGGCCGGGGTGGTGGCCGCGGCGCTCGGCGAGGCGGCCTGGCCGGCGGGCGCGCCGGTCGCCGGCGGGGTCGTCGCGGTGTCGGACGACGAGGCGTCGTCGTTGCAGGCGGTCAGGGTGAGCGCGCCGACAGCGGCCAGCGAGGCCAGGGCCAGGGCGTGGCGACTGCTGCGGATGGGCTTCACGTGTGGATCCCCCGTGGTTGCGGACCCCCGGTGCCGGCGGTCCTCCTGAGGGACGTTCATAGCGCAGCGCGAACGATCGGGACCATGGGTTCGGCGCCGCTTTGACACGTTCGTGACGAGTCCCTCGCGCGGCCGTGACAAGGGATATCGACTCGTGATCCGCCGCCCGGGACGCGGCGCCTAGGAGGTGGCGCCTAGGAGGTGGCGCCGAGCACCAGCTCGTTGTACGTGGCGACGGTGGTGAAGCCGAGCCGCTCGTACAGCCGGATCGCCGGGGCGTTGTCGGTGCGGACGTTCAGGCCCAGGTGGTCGGTGCTCGCGGCCAGCCGGCGGCAGAGCGCGGTGACGCAGGCCCGGGCGAGCCCGCGGCCGCGGGCGTCGGGGTGGGTGGTGACGTTGCCGAGCACGGCGACCCGCTGGGCGGGCGAGTGGACGTGCACTCCGGCGACGGCCAGCAGCCGGCCGTTCTCGCGGACGCCGACGTAGCCGCCGCCGGCCAGCATCCGGGGGTCGAACCAGGAGTCGGGGTAGGACTCGGCGAGCAGGGCTCGGACGCCGTCGACGTCGGCGGGGCCCAACGGCCGGGTCTCGTGCGTGTCCTCGGCCGGGAGCTCCGCCGTGAGGAGCATCCGCAGCAGCGGCGTCCGGCGCTCGACCGCGTAGTCGGGTGCGAGCGCCCGCTCGGCGCCGTCCGGCAGCCCGGCCGTGAACCGGCGGGGGAGGAAGGGGCGGAGGTCGCGCAGCAGCGCCTCCAGCGGGGGGAGGCCGGCGGGCCGGGCGAAGGCGAGCAGGACGGGGGTGTCGCCGCCGCTGTAGAGCAGTGCGACCGGTCCGTGCCCGGCGTCGGGGGCGGCGGTGTACCAGGTGGTGTTGGGCCAGAGGGTGTCGTCCAGGTCGCCGAGCTCGAAGAGGTGCAGCGCCGGATCGGTGTGGAAGCGGGCGGCGAGCGCGGCGCGGTCGTGCAGGCTGATGAGGGGCACGCGGACGAGGATAGGCCCGGTCCGCTCGACGTCGAGGAGCGGACCGGGCCCGGTGGTTCGTCAGCCCAGCAGCCAGCGCTGGGCCGGGTCGCCGGTGTTGCAGGAGGTCACCCCGGTGGCCTGGCCGCCGCCGTTGGCGGTGAGGCACTGCCCGGTGGCCGCGCTGATGATCATGTACCAGCCGCGGTCGTTGTCCGTCAGCAGCCACTTCTGGTTGGCCGGCATCCAGTCGCCGGTCGGCCGGTTGAGGCCGTCCAGCCCGCCGGGGGTGTCCCAGAGGCGGACCGCGCCCGAGCCGGTGTCGAGGTCGATGACCTTGCCCTGCCCGTGCGAGATCGCCGTGGTGCCGTCGCAGTACTTCCAGAACGACCAGGTCTGCGCGGGCGACTGGTTGGCCGGATAGATGATGATCGGCTGACCGTTGGCCTCGACGTTGTGGTACAGGTCGAGCGCGCCGGCCCCGGAACCGTTGTTCACGGCCGTCATGCCTCCCACGGACGGCGACAGGTCGCAGGCGCCGGCCTGCGCCGCCTGCGCGGCGGGCGCGCCCGCCACGACCGCCCCCGCGACGGCCGCGACGGTCCCGACCGAGGCGAGGAGCCTGCGGGTACGGGTGATGGTGCTCATCGGGTTTCTCCTTCTGGTGAGGTGGGTGTGCCGTGTGCCCGGCGTCAGCCGCGCGGGACCGCGAGCGCGGCCCACTGCTTGGGGCCGGGGACGCCGTCGGCGTCCGCGCCCGAGTCGCCGAGCTTGTGCTGCCAGTTGCGGAAGGACTCGCGGTCGGCGCCGGACCACTCGGGCCCGGGGCCCTCGGCGTAGGCGGAGCAGCCCTCGGCGACGAGGCGCTCTCCCATCCGGGTGATGACGTCGCTGCTCTGGCCGTCGTGGAAGAAGTCGGCGCCGGGGAAGGGCTCGTAGCCGTCGCCGCCGCTGTCGCCGCCGGCCGCCGGGGCGGTGCCGGACGGGGCGCCGCCGGCGGGGCTGTCGTCGGCGGACGCCTCCTGCCCGAAGTAGAGCGCCCCGGAGCGGTCCTTCCACTGCGGATCGGCGAGGACGACGCCCTCGGCGAAGTCCGGGATGCCGTAGCCGTGGACCCAGTCCGAGTGGCGCTCACGGGTCTTGAGGTAGACGCCGTCGCCCTCGGAGCTTCCCCCGTCGTTGGTGTTGCCCTCGACGGTGGTGATGGTGGAGCTGGTGTAGGCGACGCAGATGCCGGTGTGGCTGCCGCCGCCGGGCCCGAAGAAGACCTGGCCGCCGATGACCGGGTACTCGGTGAAGCGGTCGCGCTCCTTGAACCAGGCGACGCCCTCCGCGCAGGAGGCGCTCACCGGGAAGAGCCCGCCGTTGCCGGACTGCTCGGCGCACCAGGCGACGAAGGTGGCGCACCAGGCCTCGCCCTGGGACCACTCCAGGCCGGCGACGGCGGGGGAGAACTTCTGGATGTTGTTCCAGTGCCCGCCGCTGCGGCCCTCGTGGTAGCCGACCTCGTCTCGGGCGATGCGGATCAGGTCCGCCGCGTTCGAGGACATGGGTATGGACTCCTTGTTGCTGGAAGGGTGCCGGTCGGGGTCTCAGGCCTTGCCGAAGGTCTGCACGTAGCGGCCCCAGTTGCCGCGCTGGCGGGGCGCGTAGCCGATGCCGATGAAGTTGTAGTCGGGGTTGAGGATGTTCACCCGGTGGCCCGGGCTGTTCATCCACATCTGCATCGCCTCCGGCACGCTGTTGCTCGGGGTGACGTTCTCGGCGGAGGCCCGCGAGGAGAAGCCGGCGGCCGCGATGCGGTCCCAGGGGGTGCTGCCGTCGGTGCCGTTGTGCTGGGTGAGGTCGTGCGAGGCCATGTCGTTGGCGTGGCGCTGGGCGGCCGCGCTGAGGCGGTCGTCCAGGCGCACCGGCGGGGCGCCGACCCGGCCGCGCTCGGCGTTGACGGAGTTCAGCATCTCGGTGCGGAAGTCACCGCCGCCGCCGGGCTGCGGCTGGGGCTGGGGCTGCGGCTGGGGCTGCTGCTGGCCGCCGCTGCCGGCGCCCCCGGCCGGGACGAGCTGCCAGCGCTGCGCCGGGTTGCCGTCGTCCTGCTTGGCCAGGGTGAGCGGCGAGCCGGGGGCGGCGGCGGTGAGGAAGAGCATGCCGTCGTTGGTGCGGGTGGTGCGGATGCGCACCCAGTCGTTGTCGAGGGGCTCGAAGCACCAGTGCTGGTTGGGCTGGTTGTGCTCGTTGTAGAGCCAGGTCTGGCCGATGGAGTAGTTGAAGTCCATGACCATGGCCTGGCCGCCTGCGTGCCGCCCGGTGGTCAGCAGGGTCTCCAGGAGGAAGCTGCCGTTCTCCTTGGCCCAGAAGGTCCAGCCCTGGGCGGTGGTGCCGTTGGGGCCCCAGGACTGGATGGCGGTGCCGGCGGTGGTCTGGCTGGAGCGGAGGTCGGCGACGGTTCCGTTGGCGGACTTGAGCGTCCAGTTCTGACCGTGCTGGGGGAGCGTGGGCATGGTTGCGCCTCTCGTCTGTGGTGTCGCCCCGGGCCGCGACCGCTGCGGCCCGGGGCCTGACGAGAGAGACGTTCCGGCACCGCGGTAGACGGTCGGTCAACGCGCGTAGTGCACCTTCGCGTTGATGCCGTGTCTACCGCTCCAGCAGCCCCCTGACCTGCTCGGATTCCTCCTTGAGCCCCAGCCGCTCGTACACCTCCAGGGCGTCCGTCAGACAGGCCCGGGCCTGGCGCGGGCGGCCGAGGCCGGTGAGCGCGGTGCCGAGGGTGCGCAGCAGGGCGGCCTCCAGGGCGGCGCTGGTGCGGCGGGCGAGCGGGAGGACGGCCTCGGCGGCGTCGACGGCGAGCAGCCAGCGGCCGGCCTCGGCGTGGATGCGGGCCGCGAGGTCCCCGGACGCGGCGGCGAAGACGGTGACCTGGAGGGCGGCGAACTCCTCGCGGGCGCCGACGGCGTGGGCGAGCGCCGCCTCCGGGTCGCCGCACAGCCGCAGTACCCGGGCGAGGTAGTAGCGGCCGGTCGCGGCGGAGACCGGGCCGGAGTCGCTCATCAGGCGGGCGCAGCGCTCGGCGGCGTCCCGGGCCTCGTCGAGGCGTCCGGTCTGGGCCGCGCTGAAGGCGAACTCGCCGAGCGCGCTGCCCTCGGAGCGTCCGGCGTCCAGGCGGCGGAACAGCCCCGCGGCGCGGCCGGCGTGCTCGGCGGCCTCGGCGTAGCGGCCGTGGACGCGGGCGTTGCCGCCGAGGGTGAGCAGGGCCTTGGCGAGGACCCGCTCGGTGCCGGTGGCGGTGCAGATGTCGACGACCCGGCGGATCTCCTCCGCGGACTCGGCGTAGCGGTTGACGTGCCAGAGCATGGAGCCGCGCACGTACCGGGCGAGGGCGTGCGGGCCGTGGTCGCCGCGGGCCTCGGCTTCACCGGCGAGGCGTTCGGCGAGGTCGGCGATGACGGTGGTCTGGGTGCGTTCGGCGAGCACCGAGCTCATCCGGTCGGCGAGTTCGGCGGCGCGGTCGAGCGGCACGGCCGGGTCGGCGCAGCTCAGGGCGATGACGGCGGCGTGCACCTCGGCCTGCTCGCGCATCCAGCGCACGGCTTGCGCGCCGTCGGCGACCGGTCGGCCGGGGTGGGACACGGCCGCGTCGAGCAGGCTGAGCTCGACCGGGTCGGGCCTGCGGGCGGCGAGGTCGGCGCTGCGGGCGCTGGCGAGGCAGAAGTCGAGCAGCCGGTCGGTGGCGGCGGTGCTCTCGGCGGCACCGTCCTCCTCGGCGAGCCGACCGCGGGCGTACGCACGGACGAGGTCGTGGAACCCGTAGCGGCCGAAGCGCGGGGAGTGCAGGAGGTTGAGGTCGACGAGGGTTTCGAGCAGCTCCCCGGTCTCGGCCTCGGTGCGGTCGAGCAGGGCGGCGGCGCAGGGCAGCGGGACGTCGGGGGCGTCGGGCAGGGAGAGCAGCCGGAAGGCGCGGGCGAGTTCGGCGTCGAGGCGGCGGTAGGAGAGCGCGAAGCTGGCTTCGACGGTCCGTTCGCCGTCGCTGAGTTCGACCAGCCGGTGCTCGCGGCGGAGCCCTTCGGTGAGCGCGGCCAGGGTCAGCGAGGGGTCGGCGGCGAGCCGGGACGCGACGATGCGGACGGCGAGCGGCAGCAGCCCGCACGCCCGGACGACCTGCTCGGCGGCCCCGGGCTCGGCGGCGACGCGTTCGGCGCCGACGATCAGGGTGAACAGCTCCAGCGCCTGCTCGGGCGGCAGGGTGTCCAGGCGCAGCTGGTGGGCCCCGGCGAGGCCGGTCAGCCGGTGGCGGCTGGTGACGAGGACCGCGCACCCGGGTGAGCCGGGCAGCAGCGGTTCGACGTGGCCGGTGGTGGCGGCGTTGTCGAGGACGACCAGGACGCGCCGCCCGGACAGGGCCGAGCGGTAGAGCGCGCTGCGTTCGCCGGTGTCCGGAGGGATCTCGCCCGGGTCGACGCCGAGGTCCCGCAGGAAGCCGGCGAGCACCGTGCCGGGGTCGGGCGGGGTGCGGTCGGCGCCGCGCAGGTCGGCGAAGAGCTGTCCGTCGGGGAAGCGGTCGAGGACCCGGCGGGCCACGTGCACGGCGAGGGTGGTCTTGCCGACGCCGCCCATGCCGTCCAGGGCGGAGACCACGACGGCCCGGCCGCCGGCGCCGGCGAGGCGGTCGGCGAGGGTCTCGGCCTCCTCGGTGCGGCCGGTGAAGTCGGGCAGGCCGGACGGGAGCTGGTCGGGTGCCTGCCAGCTGTCGGTCTCGGTGGCGGCCGGTTCGGTCGGTCCGGCGGTGGCGTTCGCGGGCAGCAGGGAGGCGTCCTCGCGCAGGATGCGCAGCTGGAGCCCGGCCGGTCCGTCCTCGTCCGGCGGGAGCCAGGCGCGGGCGTCCTCGTACACGGCGAGCGCCTCGGCCTTGCGCCCGGCCTGGTAGAGGGCGCGCATCAGGACGGCGGTGAGCCGGGGGCGGCCGGGGTGCTCCAGGGCGAGGGCGGCCGCCGCGGCGGTGAGGTCGGTGCGGTCGCCGAGGTCGGCGTCCAGCCCCAGTTCCGTCTCCTTGGCCGAGACCCGCTGTTCGGTCAGGCGGGCGCGGACGGCCTCGGCGTGCGGCCCGGGCAGTCCGGCCAGTGCCTCGCCGACCCACATCCGGTGGGCGCGGCGCAGCACCTCCCGGACCTCCTGCGGCGGCGCGTCCGCGTCGCGCAGCCGTCGGGCCTCGGCCAGCAGGGCGTCCCACACGGCCGAGTCCAGCTCGGCCCCGGCCGCCTTGAACGCGTAGCCGTCGCCGACCCGGACCAGCGGCATCCGCTCCGGGTCGTCCCCGGCGTACGGCCGGAACGCGGCGCGCAGCCGGGACACGGCGAGCTGGACGGCCTTGCGCGGGTCGGCCGGTGCGGCGCCGCCCCACACCCCCTCGACCAGCACCGGGACGGCCACCGTCCGCCCGGCCGCGCCCAGCAGCACGGCGAGCACGGCCCGCTGCTGCGGCCTGCCCAGTTCCAGCTCCTGCTCCCCGTACCAGGCCCGCAGCGGTCCCAGCAGTCCGAACCGCAGTCCGGACCCCCCGATGTCACCCATGTCCCGTCCCCGAAAGTCGTTCTGTGCCGGGATCCCGCCAGTTCCGGCCGGACGGCGGGGCCCCCATACCCCGGCGGCCTATTCTCTGTCACAGATTGTGTACCGGATCGACGTCTTCGAGGGGTGGGCGGTGGGGCTCGATTTCAGCCTGCTGGGTCCGCTGCGGGCCCGGTGCGACGGCCGTGAGCTCGACCTCGGCCGACCGCAGCAGCGGGCCGTGCTCGCAACGCTGCTGATCCCGCCGGGACAGCTGGTGTCCACGGATCGGCTGGTCGAGGACCTGTGGGGGGCGGACGACACCCGCTGGCCGAAGGATCCGGTCGGGCAGATCGGCACGCACATCCACCGCCTGCGGCGTGCCCTGGGCACGCCCGGACTGCTGGTCGGGACCGCGGGCGGCTACCGGCTGGAGGCGCCGCGCACGGCGGTGGACCTCTTCCGCTACGAGGGCGCGGTGGCCGAGGCCATTGCGCTGCGTCACCAGGATCCGCTGCGGGCACGCGAGTCGCTGGCGCGGGCACTGGGTTCCTGGGAGGGGCAGCGCGCCCTGGACGGGGTGCCCGGGGCGTTCGCCGAGCGGGTCCGGGAGCGGCTCGCGGCGGGGCGGTTCGCGGCGGTGAAGGCACTGCTCGGCCTGGACCTGGCGCTCGGCCGGCACGCCGAGGCGCTGGATCCGCTGGCCGGGCTGGTGGCGTCGTACCCGCAGGACGAGGAGGTGCACCGGCTGCACCTGCTGGCGCTGCACCGCTGCGGCCGTACGGCGGAGGCGCTGGCGGGGTACGAGGCGCTGCGGGAGCGGTTGGACGGGGAGCTCGGGCTCGAACCCGCCCCGGCGCTGGTCGAGCTGGCGGAGCAGATCCGGCGCGGCGAGACCCCGGTGCTGCTGCGGCGGCTGCCGAGGCCGTGTCAGCTGCCGCCGGACATTCCGGACCTGGTCGGGCGGGCGGCGCAGGTGCGGGAGGCGGAGCGGGCGCTGCGGGCGGGCGGCACGCCGGTGCTGGGGCTGTCGGGCCCTGCGGGCTGCGGCGCGTCGGCGCTGGCGGTGCATGTCGCCCACGCCGTCCAGGACGCCTTCCCGGACGGTCAGCTGTACGCGAGCGCCGGCGGCCCGGGCGCGGTGCTGGCCGGCTTCCTGCGGGCGTTGGGGGATCGGGCTGACTCCTCGGCCGGCCTCGACGAGCTGGCCGCGCGCTACCGCGCGGCGCTCGCCGGGCGCCGGGTGCTGGTGCTGCTCGACGGGGTGGCAGAGCCGGGGCCGCTGCTGCCGGCGGCGCCCGGCTGCGCCGCGGTGGTGGCGGGCGCGGAGCCGGGCGCGCTGCCCGAGGACGCCGTGCGGCTGGCGGTGGGACCGCTGGAGCCGCACGACGCCTACGAGCTGCTGGCCCGGATCGTCGGCGCGGAGCGGGTCCGGCGGGAGCCGGAGGCGGTGGCCGAGGTGGCCGCGCTCTGCGGCCACCTGCCGGTCCTGCTGCGGACCGCGGCGGAGCGGCTGGCCGCCCGGCCCCGGTGGACGGTGGCCGACCTGGTCAGCTGGCTCGCGCTCCGGGGGGACGGGCCGGGGAGGACTCAGTAGAGGTCGGAGGAGAAGAAGACCGAGCCCGGGCCGGAGAAGGGGCCGCGCTCGGAGGAGTGGGCGAGCCGGGGGATGATGCCGCCGCCCCAGTAGACGCCGGAGGTGCCGCCGGCGGTGACGGTCAGCTTGGCGTGCGGGTGGCCGGCGGTGCCGGACGACCAGCAGGCGTAGCCGTTGGCGGCGTAGACGACGAAGTTGCCGTCGACCTGCATGACGGCCTTGTAGCCGCAGCCGACGGTGTTGCTGGCCATCTTGACGTCGCTGCCGTACTGGTAGACGACGAAGTTGCCGTCGGGCTGCATGATCATCCTGGTGGAGCCGGACTCGATGTACCAGCCCTGGTACAGCGGCTCGTCGTCCCAGATCGAGACGTGGTCGACGGCCCGGTCGATCGCCGCCTCCGCGGTGCCGGTGGAGGCCACGGCCCCGGCCAGTGCGAGCGCGGTGGTGGCGGTGGCCAGGGCGATCTGCCGGAGGGCCTTCATCGTCTTCATGTCCCCGTGTACCTCGTGGTTCTCTCGTGCGATCGCGCCGCCAGGTCCTCGGGGCGCGGTGTGGCACGAGCTTGGGGGAGAGCGGTAGACAAACGATGAACGCCGACGTTGATCGGCGTCCGGGGGTGTGGGGCGGGGAGGAGCCGGGCAGGGGCGTTTGGCTTGGGCCCGGAGTAGGAGTACTGTCTCCTAGTCGCCTGACAGGGAGCACCGGACACGCAGCCGCGCGGACGGTCCCGGGGTGGCCAATCCTCTGAAACACCACTTCCCGGTTCGGGCCGGGTCGCTTCGCCTGTGTGCGTCGTGGCCTGGTGCGTATTAGGCGTGCTCGTTTTATTGGGTTGCGGTCGGATTCGCTTTTCGGAGCGGGGATCGGCTAGAGTTTGAAACGTCGGACGGGGCGTCAAACCCCGGAAGACACCGGCGAGTTGGATGAACGAAGCCCCGGAAACGGAGCGGAAAACATCTGATAAGCTGGAAACACGAAAGAACGAAGCCCGGGGGGTCCGCTGGAAGGCGGTCCGAAGGAAGCGTCCGTTCCTTGAGAACTCAACAGCGTGCCAAAAGTCAACGCCAGATATGTTGACATCCCCGGCC
>NZ_JBHXTL010000196.1:0-13189 GCF_042677365.1 Kitasatospora sp. NPDC127116 | reverse complement strand
AACCCCCCCCCCGGGGGCGGAGGCCCCCCCCCCCCCCCCCCGCGGCGCGTGCCCGCGGGGCCGCCGCACCGGGGGCCTGCGGAGCACGGGCTCGGGCACGGGCTCGGGCGGCGGAACAATCACGGGCTGTGCAACGCTGTAAGGGCGAAGCGGTAACGAGGACACCCGGGACGGCGTACCCGGCCCCGGCCGCCGTTGAACCGCCGTCACCACGGCCCGACTTCTCGCCAGGCGAACACCGCCACCGCGGAAACTGCGCGAGAACCGCCCCGATACCGGGTATGAATGCAGGTGGACGGGTTCTTCGGCCCGTCCAGGGGCAGTATGTGCGACCGGCCGGACGGTTCCGGCCGCGCCCCGGCGGCGCGTGTTCGCCGATGGCGTAGCGGAATCCGGTGCATCCGGCCCGCCTGCGGGAACACCGTTTCCCAGCATCAGGTTGGGATTGGTGTCGGCTGGTCGCGCAGCATCTCGCTCCTCTACCGGGGAGTGAATCCGTGGGCCGCGCCGCTGAGCGGGACTAGCATGCGGAAGGACAGGGCGGGGACGGACCCCGAACTGCCCGACCGCTCTGAGGAGCGATAAACGATGTTCGAGAGGTTCACCGACCGCGCGCGGCGGGTTGTCGTCCTGGCTCAGGAAGAAGCCCGGATGCTCAACCACAACTACATCGGCACCGAGCACATCCTCCTGGGTCTGATCCACGAGGGCGAGGGCGTCGCCGCCAAGGCCCTGGAGAGCCTCGGGATTTCTCTTGAGGCCGTTCGCCAGCAGGTCGAGGAGATCATCGGCCAGGGCCAGCAGGCCCCGTCCGGTCACATTCCCTTCACCCCCCGGGCGAAGAAGGTGCTGGAGCTGTCGCTCCGCGAGGCCCTTCAGCTCGGCCACAACTACATCGGCACCGAGCACATCCTGCTCGGCCTGATCCGCGAGGGCGAGGGCGTCGCCGCCCAGGTCCTGGTGAAGCTGGGCGCCGACCTCAACCGGGTGCGCCAGCAGGTCATCCAGCTGCTCTCCGGCTACCAGACCGGCGGCGGCAAGGAGTCGGCCACGGCCGGCGGGCCCGCCGAGGGCACCCCGTCGACCTCCCTGGTCCTGGACCAGTTCGGCCGCAACCTCACCCAGGCCGCCCGCGAGGCCAAGCTCGACCCGGTCATCGGGCGCGAGAAGGAGATCGAGCGGGTCATGCAGGTGCTGTCCCGCCGCACCAAGAACAACCCGGTGCTGATCGGTGAGCCCGGCGTCGGCAAGACCGCCGTGGTCGAGGGCCTGGCCCAGGCGATCGTCAAGGGCGAGGTCCCGGAGACGCTCAAGGACAAGCAGCTCTACACGCTGGACCTGGGCGCCCTGGTGGCCGGCTCGCGCTACCGCGGTGACTTCGAGGAGCGCCTGAAGAAGGTGCTCAAGGAGATCCGCACCCGCGGCGACATCATCCTGTTCATCGACGAGCTGCACACCCTGGTCGGCGCGGGCGCCGCCGAGGGCGCCATCGACGCCGCCAGCATCCTCAAGCCGATGCTGGCCCGCGGCGAGCTGCAGACCATCGGTGCCACCACCCTGGACGAGTACCGCAAGCACCTGGAGAAGGACGCCGCGCTGGAGCGCCGCTTCCAGCCGATCCAGGTCGCCGAGCCCTCGCTGCCGCACACCATCGAGATCCTCAAGGGTCTGCGCGACCGCTACGAGGCCCACCACCGGGTCTCCATCACGGACGCCGCCCTGGTCGCCGCCGCCACCCTGGCCGACCGGTACATCTCGGACCGCTTCCTGCCGGACAAGGCGATCGACCTGATCGACGAGGCCGGCTCCCGGATGCGCATCCGCCGGATGACCGCGCCGCCGGACCTGCGCGAGTTCGACGAGAAGATCGCCGACGTGCGCCGCGAGAAGGAGAGCGCGATCGACGCGCAGGACTTCGAGAAGGCCGCGTCCCTGCGCGACGACGAGAAGCAGCTCCTGCAGGCCAAGGCCAAGCGCGAGAAGGAGTGGAAGGCCGGCGACATGGACGTCGTCGCGGAGGTCAACGAGGAGCTCATCGCCGAGGTCCTGGCCACCGCCACCGGCATCCCGGTCTTCAAGCTGACCGAGGAGGAGACGTCCCGCCTGCTGCGCATGGAGGACGAGCTGCACAAGCGCGTCATCGGCCAGAAGGACGCCATCAAGGCGCTCTCCCAGGCCATCCGGCGCACCCGTGCGGGCCTCAAGGACCCGAAGCGCCCCGGCGGTTCGTTCATCTTCGCCGGCCCGTCCGGCGTCGGTAAGACCGAGCTGTCCAAGACGCTGGCGGAGTTCCTCTTCGGCGACGAGGACGCGCTGATCGCGCTCGACATGTCCGAGTTCTCCGAGAAGCACACCGTCTCCCGGCTGTTCGGCTCCCCGCCCGGCTACGTGGGCTACGAGGAGGGCGGCCAGCTGACCGAGAAGGTCCGCCGCAAGCCGTTCTCGGTCGTCCTCTTCGACGAGGTCGAGAAGGCCCACCCGGACATCTTCAACTCGCTGCTGCAGATCCTGGAGGACGGTCGCCTGACCGACTCCCAGGGCCGCGTGGTCGACTTCAAGAACACCGTCATCATCATGACGACCAACCTCGGCACCCGGGACATCTCCAAGGGCTTCAACCTGGGCTTCGCGGCCACGGGTGACACCCAGACCGGGTACGAGCGGATGAAGGCGAAGGTCGGCGAGGAGCTCAAGCAGCACTTCCGCCCCGAGTTCCTGAACCGCGTCGACGACATCGTGGTGTTCCACCAGCTGTCCGAGGACGACATCATCCAGATCGTCGACCTCATGATCGACAAGGTGGACGAGCGGCTCAAGGACAAGGACATGGGCCTGGAGCTCAGCGTCGAGGCCAAGAAGCTGCTGGCCAAGCGCGGCTACGACCCGATCCTGGGTGCCCGTCCGCTGCGCCGCACCATCCAGCGCGAGATCGAGGACCACCTCTCCGAGAAGATCCTCTTCGGTGAGCTGCGGGCCGGCCACATCGTCGTCGTCGACGTCGACGGTGAGGGCAAGGAGGCCAAGTTCACCTTCCGCGGCGAGGAGAAGTCGGCCGTCGCGGACACCCCGGCCGCGGTCGCCTCGTCCGGTCCGGACCTGACGAAGTAGCCCAACTTTTAACAGACAACTTCACAGCCACCGAGCCCCCGGCGTTCGCGCCGGGGGCTCGGTGCGTTCCGGCCCCTCCGCGGTCGGCACCGGTACGGACCGGGACGACGGCTTCCGCATGGGCTGGTACGGGTGCGCTCGGTTTCTCAGCGAGCTTTAACCAACATACGGTTGACAGACGGTCAGGTGATAGGGAGTCGCGGAGCATAGCGCCGTGACCATGTCACGGTCAAGGTCTATCTTTTCTGTGCACGCTTGTATCAAATGACGTCCACCTGTCTTTCATTTTGGTTTGCCGGGCTTTGGCCAAGAGCTGGGCCCCGGTCGGGGAGGACGTCACAACGTTGAAGAGCACCAGGAGAACCGCTGCGGCTGCCACGGCCGCAGCGGTCATAGTCACGCTCGGCGCGGGCCTGTTCCCGGGCACCGCCGTCGCCGCCGGCTCGGCCCCGGTCCCGCGGGACCCGGCCGAAGCCGTCCAGAACACCGAGCACAACCTTCCGGGCCCGCTGACGGCGAAGGTGGAGGCGGAGCAGAAGGCCGCCACCGAGAAGCTGCTCAACGGCACCGCCGAGGTCGAGCAGCACAACGGCAGCACCAGCGTGAAGCTCGGCAAGGACAAGTACGTGGAGCTCGCCCGCGAGCGCACGGACAAGATCTTCACCATCCTGGTCGACTTCGGTGACCAGGTGGACAACACCACCAAGACGCCGGACGGCAAGGTCAAGTACGGCGGCGAGGCCGGCCCCAAGCACAACGAGATCGAGAAGCCGGACCCGGCCACCAACAACTCGACCCAGTGGCAGGCCGACTACAACCAGCAGCACTACCAGGACCTGTACTTCGCCAAGGACAAGCCCTCGCTGAAGACCTACTACGAGAAGCAGTCCTCGGGCCGCTACTCGGTCGACGGCGTGGTCCAGGACTGGGTCCGCGTCCCGTGGAACGAGGCCCGGTACGGCTCCGACTACTGCGGCTCCAACGTCTGCGCCAGCGCCCAGGACCTGATCCGCGACGCCGTGGACATCTGGTACAAGGACCAGCAGGCCAAGGGTCAGACCGAGGCCCAGATCAAGGCGACCCTGGCCTCGTACGACCAGTGGGACCGCTACGGTTCGCACCACGACGGGAACTTCAACCAGCCCGACGGGTACATCGACCACTTCCAGATCGTGCACGCCGGCGAGGACAAGTCGGCCGGTGGCGGCAAGCAGGGCACCAAGGCCCTGTGGGCGCACCGCTCGTACGTCTACGGCAACCTGCAGGGCTCGGCCGGTCCCGAGGGCAACAAGCTCGGCGGCGTCCAGGTCGGCAACAGCGGCCTGTGGATCGGCGACTACACGATGCAGCCCGAGAACGGCGGCCTCGGCGTCTTCGCCCACGAGTACGGCCACGACCTCGGTCTGCCGGACCTCTACGACACCGCCGGCAAGGGCATCGACAACTCGGTCGGCTTCTGGTCGCTGATGTCCTCCGGTTCCTGGCTCGGCGAGGGCAAGAACAGCATCGGCGACATGCCGAACGACCTCGACGGCTGGAGCAAGTACCAGCTCGGCTGGCTGAAGGTGGACCGCGCCAAGGCCGGCACCGAGTCGACCCACCACATCGGCCCGGCGGAGTACAACAGCAACCTGCCGCAGGGTCTGATCGTCGACCTGCCGAAGAAGAGCATCACCACCGACATCAACAAGCCGTTCGGCGGCACCGGTGAGTGGTGGAGCGGCAGCGCCGACAACCTGAACGTCACGCTCACCCGCGACATCGACCTGACCGGCAAGGCCAAGGCCAGCATCAACGCCAAGGCCTGGTACGAGCTGGAGCAGGACTTCGACTACGCGTTCGGCGAGGTCTCCACCGACGGCGGCAAGAACTGGACCGTCGTGGACGGCACCTGGAACGGCACCGCCCTGCCGCGCGAGAACGGCCGTCCGGCCCTCAGCGGCCAGGTGGCCGCCTGGGGCGACCTGTCGTTCAACCTGGACGCCTTCGCGGGCCAGAAGGTCAAGTTCCGCTACCGCCACACCAGCGACGGCGGCCTGCACTTCCGCGGCCTGACCCTGGACAACGTCGCGGTCGTCGCCGACGGCGCCACCGTGTTCAGCGACGACGTCGAGAACGGTGACAACGGCTGGGTGGCCGACGGGTTCTCCCGCTTCAGCGGCTCGTACACCAAGGACTACGCGCAGTACTACATCGCGGAGAACCGGCAGTACGTGTCCTTCGACCAGACCCTGAAGACCGGCCCGTACAACTTCGGCTTCGCCGACAAGCCGGGCTGGGTCGAGCACTACTCGTACCAGCCCGGCCTGCTGATCTGGTTCTGGGACGAGTCGCAGACCGACAACAACGTCAGCGCCCACCCGGGCCACGGCCTGGTCCTGCCGGTCGACTCGCACCCGGCCCCGCTGAAGTGGTCCGACGGCGCCCTGATGAAGCCGCGCGTCCAGGGCTTCGACTCCACCTTCGGTTCCCGTCGCGTCTCCCCGCTGACCCTGCACAAGGCCGGCGTCGAGACCGTCATCCCGAAGGCCAAGGGCGTCGACGAGTTCAACGACCTGAAGTCGTGGTGGAGCAAGGACAACCAGTACGCCGGTGTCGACGTCCCGAAGACGGGCACCAGCATCGAGGTCGAGAACGAGTCCTCGAACTACCTGGAGACCTGGATCCGGGTCCGCCCGGTCGACAACTGATCGTCACCCCCCGGGTAGCGATCGGCCTGTGACCAGGCAGCTCTGACAACTCCACGTCCGGCCCGTCCCCGCAGCGCGCGGGGGCGGGCCGGACGCTTTGTCAGGCCCGGCCGGCCGCCAGCCGGTCCAGGAAGGCGGCGGCCGCCACCGTGACGTCGGCGGCGGTCCAGTCGAGGGCGGGCGCCGCGACCGTGACCTCGGTCATCGACAGCCCGGGCGGCCCGCCCGCGCGCCAGGCGCCGAACAGCCCGATCCCGGTGTCCTCGGCCAGCCCCAGTCCGGCCTCCTCCAACTCCCCGACCGGGTGCGGCAGCCAGAGCTGGAACTGGTGGGTGTGCGGCGGGTCCGGGTGCACCCGGGCGCCGGGGACGGCGGCGAACGCCCGGCCCAGCGCCGCGGCGACCGTCCGGGCGTGCGCCACGTACCCGGGCAGCCGCGGCAGTTCGCGCTCCAGTCCGGTCAGCGCGGCCAGCGCGAACGGCCACTGCTGGTAGAGCTGCCCGCCGTAGCGGTGCCGCCAGGCCCGGGCGGTGCGGACGAAGCCGCCCGGACCCGCCAGCGCGGCGCCGCTGATCCCGCCGAGCGTCTTGTAGAAGGAGACGTAGACCGAGTCGGCCAGGGCGGCGACCTCCGGCAGCGGCCGGCCGAGGGCGACCGCGGACTCCCAGATCCGGGCGCCGTCCAGGTGCAGCGCCGCACCGTGCTCCTCCCGCACCACCGCGGCCAGCTCCGCCAGCTCCGCCCAGCCCGGCAGCACGAACCCGGCGTCGCGCAGCGGCAGCTCCAGGCTGAGCGCGGCGTACGGCTCGTCCAGGGCGCGCAGTTCCTCGGCGGTGGGCTGGCGCGGCTCGGTCGTCGGCCAGAGGCTGCGAAGGCCGGACAGGACGCCGAGCGCGTGCCGCTCGTGCCGGTCGGTGTGGGCCAGCGGGTGGGTGACCACGGTGCGCGGGCCGGCCGCCTCGGCGTGGATCCGCAGGGCGATCTGCTGGGCCATGGTGCCGGTCGGGAAGAAGGCCGCGTCCTCGGTGCCGAGCAGCTCGGCGACCCGGTGCTCCAGGGTGCGGACCACGCCGTCGCCGTACTGGTCCGGGCGGCCGTCCAGGTCGGGGACGGCGTGCGGCCCGGGGGCGGCGCCCGAGCCGGGAGCGGCGTCCGGCCCGGGGCCGGCGTCCGGGAGCGGGCCGGCCAGGTCGGCGAGGCGTTCGCGGATGCTCTGCGGCCGGACGCCGGACAGCAGCCGCTCGCAGCCGCGCAGGGCGGCGAAGCGGCGGTCCGGCAGGCTCGGGCGGTCACTGGCGTCGGGGTCTTCGCTCCTGTTGCCATACATGGCTCGATGGTGCCGCAGCGGGCCGGACCGGTCAGCGGTCCGTACGAAAGCGGTTCGAGCCCGCCAAACCCGGGCCGCGCGTGGCGCTGATCACAGGCCCGCGGCCCGGTACGACCGGCGGTAGTAGCGCACCCGGGGGAACCGGCGGGCGCGCCGGAGCGGACCTGGACGATCGGATCTCATGATCGGTACTCCATCGGTTTGAATCTCCGGCGCCACGCCGACTACACGCCGTAGTACGTCACCCCGTTTGGGACTCCGCTCGGTGACCGTTACACCTGAGTGGTCCCCCGCTCAGCACGCGCCCGAACGGGCCCTTCGTGCTGCCCTCGTACGACCCGTGAGGTACGGCAAGCGATGTCCAACGTCCCGCCCTTGGCGCCGGCCCTGCGCCGGCTCGCCGCCCGTGCGGCGGCCCGGGCCGCGGCCTGGCAGCCCCGGCTCGACCACGCCGTCCGTACCCACGCCGCGCCGCTGCACACACTCGCCGCCCGTACGGCGGCCCGGGCCGCGGCCTGGCAGCCCCGGCTCGGCCATGCCGTCCGTACCCACGCCGCGCCGCTGCGCACGCTCGGATCGCCCCGGCACACCACGCTGCCCGGCAGCCGGCAGCGGGCCGAGCACGACCACGCGCTGGTCTCGGCCGGAGCGGCCGCCGTGCTGCTCGCCGGCGTGCTGCTGGTCGCCACCCCGGGCTCGGCCTCGGCGCAGACCGTGCTGCCCACCACCCCGGGCAGCTCGGCCTTCACCGTGCCGAAGGTGGACGTGCCGAGCGCGGGGCTGGTCCAGGTGGCCGGACCCAGCGCCTACAAGCTGCCCGACGACGGCGACTCCGCGCAGCAGTCCGTGGCCGTGGCGGCCAACCTGCTGCCGTTCGACCCGCCGGCACCGGAACCGGAACCGGCACCGGAAGCCGCCGCCGAGCCGGCCCCCGAGCCCGACCCCGGCCCGGCCCCGGCCCCGGCCCCGGCCCCGGCCCCGGCTCCCGGATGGTCGGCGCCGGTGCCGAACGCACCGACCAGCAACCCGTACGGGAAGCCCAACCGCAGCTACGCGGCCGGGTACCACACCGGGGTGGACTTCGCGGTCGCCCCGGGCACGCCGCTGCTGGCGGTCGGCGACGCGACCGTGGTGTCGGCCGGCTGGGACGGCGCGTACGGCAAGGAGGTCGTGCTGCGGCTAGCGGACGGGCACTTCGCGCAGTACGCCCACATGTCCTCGGTGGCCGTCGCGGCGGGCGAGCGGGTGTCGGCGGGCGAGCGGATCGGCATGTCCGGGAGCACCGGCAACTCGACCGGGCCGCACCTGCACTTCGAGATCCGCACCAGCAACCGCTACGGCGCGGTGGTCAACCCGATCGCCTACCTCGCGGGGCACGGCGTCACGAACTTCTGAGCCGCCCCGCGGCGCTCAGCGGGCGCCGGGCGCGGGGTGGCTGATCCGGGCGCCGATCTCCAGCGCGATGTCCCGGGCCGCGCCGATCGCCTCGTCCAGTTCGGCGGGGGGCAGCCGCTCGCCCCACACGTTCGGGGCGTGACCGCAGTTCGCGCTGTCCTGCTTGACCAGGAACAGCGACGAATGGACGGTGAACAGTGCCATCGCGGCCCGCAGCCGGTCGTGGAAGTCCGCGTCCGGCCCGTGCACCAGCTGCATCATGGTGATCATGCGATCCCTGAAGGCCAGCCCGGCCGGGGACTCGCGCAGCGCGGGCTGGTTCTCGTGGAAGAAGCGCAGCAGCGGGGCCCGCTCGGCCATCCCGTCCGCGAAGCGGCGGATCAGCTCGTCGCGCACCTCCGGGCTCCAGACCTGCTGGCGGCCCCACGCGACGGTCTCGTCGATCGGCGCGGCCATCCGCTCGACGATGCCCAGGACGATGTCGTCCTTGGTCTTGAAGTGGTAGTAGAGCGCGGCCTTGGTGACGCCCAGGCGGTCGGCGATCTCGCGCAGTGAGGTCTGCTCGTAGCCCTGCTCGGAGAAGAGCTCCAGCGACACCTCGATGATGCGAGCCCGGGTGTCGCTGCGGGGGCTGTGCGGAGTGCCCATGGCCTGCCTCATGACTGCGTCGGTTGACTACTGCGGACCCCGGGACGGCGGCCGCCCCGGACTCATTCTCCCTGCCCAGAAGGCCGGTCGGGAAACTGGCTTGACGACCGGCTAGTAAACAACCTACCGTGCCGACGGTCGATAAACTAGCCGGGCGACAAGTAAGTGAGCCGCCGCACGGCACGACGCTCCGTCCGAACCACGCTCCGGGAGACCCCACCCCATGTCACAGTCCAAGACCGCCGGCCCGGTACCGGAGGACAAGACGGCCGAGGAGGAGCAACCGCGGTCGCCCCGCGAGATCCGCCTCGTGATGGTCGGTCTGGTCGTCACCATGCTGCTGGCCATGCTCGACAACCTGATCGTCGGCACCGCGATGCCGACCATCGTCCACGACCTCGGCGGCGGCGAGCACCTGTCCTGGGTGGTCACCGCCTACACCCTGGCCACCGCCGCCTCCACCCCGGTCTGGGGCAAGCTCGGCGACATGTACGGCCGCAAGGGCACCTTCCTCACCTCGATCGTGATCTTCCTGGTGGGCTCGGCGCTGTCCGGCCTGGCGCAGAACATGAACGAGCTGATCGGCTTCCGCGCCGTGCAGGGCCTGGGCGCCGGCGGTCTGATGGTCGGCGTCATGTCGATCATGGGTGCGCTCGTCCCGCCGCGCGACCGCGGCAAGTACCAGGGAATGTTCGCCGCGGTGATGGCCCTCGCCACCATCGGCGGCCCGCTGGCCGGCGGCTTCATCACCGACCACCTGAGCTGGCACTGGACCTTCTACATCAACCTGCCGCTCGGCGTGATAGCGCTCGCCGTGGTCGTCGTCACCCTGAAGCTGCCGAAGGTCCGCAACACCGCCAAGATCGACTACGCGGGCGTCGTGCTGCTCACCACCGGCATCACCTCGCTGGTGCTGATCACCACCTGGGGCGGCCAGCAGTACGCCTGGGGCTCCAAGGAGATCCTGGGCCTGACCGCGCTCGCCGCCGCCTCGCTGATCGCCTTCTGCTACGTGGAGCAGCGGGCCGAGGAGCCGATGCTCCCGCTGAGCCTGTTCCGGAACCTGAACTTCACCCTGGTCTCGATCATCGGCTTCATCGTCGGCTTCGTGATGTTCGGCTCGACCGTCTTCCTGCCGCTCTACCAGCAGACGGTCCAGAGCGCCTCGGCGACCAACTCCGGTCTGCTGCTGATGCCGATGATGTTCGGCATGCTGATCGTCTCGCTGGTGGTCGGCCAGGCCGTCACCAAGACCGGCAAGTACCGGATCTACCCGATCATCGGCACCATCGTGATGACCGCCGGCCTGATCCTGCTCTCCACCATGGGCATCGGGACCAGCAGGTTCACCTCGGCCTGCTGGATGGTCGTGCTCGGCGCCGGCATGGGCTTCCTGATGCAGATCACCATGCTGGTCGCGCAGAACAGCGTCGAGCTCAAGGACATGGGCGTGGCCAGCTCCACCGCCACCCTGTTCCGCACCATCGGCGGCTCCTTCGGTGTCGCGCTGTTCGGCGCGCTGTTCAACAACCGGGTGACCGACACCATGGCGGAGATGCTGGCCGGGAAGCCGATGCCCCCGGGCGGCATGAAGGACCCGCAGCAGAGCAGCCTGGAGGAGCTGCACAAGCTGCCGGACTACGTCCAGGACGCCTACAACCACGCGGTGTCCAACGGCATGCACACCGTCTTCCTGTGGGGCGCGGGCGTGGCCGTGATCGCGATCGCCGCGGCGGTGTTCCTGCGCGAGGTGCCGCTGCGCGGAACCGGCAAGGGCGAGAAGCCGGCCGAGGCCTCGCTGGAGGCGGCGGCCGTCTGACGGCCCCCGCACACGACGGCGCCCCCGGGAGGTCCTCTCCCGGGGGCGCCGTCGTGTTCCGCCGCTTACTGGGGCAGCCGGTAGACGCCCTGCTCGACCGGCTCGACCAGGCCGTCCGCCACCAGGCCGTCCAGCGCCCGGGCCCGCTGCACCGCGTCCGGCCAGACCACGTCCAGCCGGGCCTGCGGCACCGTCCCGTGCGCCTCGCGCAGCACCGCGAGCAGCTTGCCGCGCACCTGGCGGTCCGTCCCCTCGTAGGACTGACCGCGCCGGGCCGGGCCCTCGTACGGCGGGCGGCCGGCCCGCTGCCAGGCGCAGGCGGTGAACAGCGGGCAGTCCCCGCACTCCGGGCCGCGCGCGGTGCAGACCAGCGCGCCCAGCTCCATCACGCCGACCGCCCAGGTGGCCGCCGTCTCCGCGTCGTCCGGCAGCAGCGCGGTGGCGGTGCGGCGCTCGGCCGCGGTGGTCGCCTGGGGCGGGTACTCGACCCCGGTCACCGCGCGGGCGAAGACCCGGCGGACGTTGGTGTCCAGCACCACGTGCCGCTGGCGGAAGGCGAAGGAGGCGACGGCGGCGGCGGTGTACTCCCCCACCCCGGGCAGCGAGAGCAGCGTGGCGTGGTCGTCCGGGACCTCGCCGCCGTGCTCCTCGGTGATCGCCACCGCGGCCGCGTGCAGGCGCAGCGCCCGGCGCGGGTAGCCCAGCCGGCCCCACATCCGGACCGCCTCGCCGGACGGCTCGGCGGCGAGGGCGGCCGGGGTCGGCCAGCGGGTGAGCCAGGCCTCCCAGGCGGGCAGCACGCGCTTGACCGGGGTCTGCTGGAGCATGAACTCGCTCACCATGACCGCCCAGGGCGTCGCGTCGGGGGTCCGCCAGGGCAGGTCCCGCTTGCTCGCCTCGTACCAGTCCAGGACGGTCGAGTGGAACAGCGGCAGGGGCATCGGCAGCCGGGCGGCGTCGGCGGCCGAGACAGGGAGGGCGGGGGTGGTGATGGCAGTCATGGCCCTTCGATCCTCCCATGCCCGCCGACCGGGCCGAAGTGGATCAGGCCACTCCGGATCCTCCCGGGGAGGCTCCGGAAATCGTCCGATTGGAGCTCGCTCGAACGGATCAAATGGCGGATCATGTGAAGGAAGGGGCGACTGTGCGGTGTTGGTGAGTCAATCGCCACACACAGTCTCGTAGAGTTTGATCGTGCCTTCTCTGCGTCAACCCGTCGGACCACTGCCGGCCTCGATCTACTGGCGTCGGCGCATCGTCGTGCTCGTCGCCGCCGCGGCGGTCGTCGCCCTGATCGCCTGGCTGATGATCGACCCGGGCGGGGGCGGTGACGGCGGCTCACCGGGCAACGCCGCACAGGCCGTTCCGTCCCAGTCCCAGAACCAGACCCCGGCCCAGGCCATCACGCCCGGCGCCTCCCCGAGCGGCCCCGCGGCGCGCCCCGGCGGCGGCACCGGCGGCCCGGTGGCGGGCGGCGGCGGCACCGAGGTCAACCTCAGCGGCGGCACCGGCACCGGCGGCGCCAACCCGGCCCCCGGAGGCGGCGCGGCGCCGGCGACCGGCGGCGGTACGGGCGGCTCCGGCGGTACGGGCGGCGGCGGCACGGGCGGTGCTCCGGCCGTGAACACCCCCGAGATCATGGCGCTGCCGGTCTGCGCCTCCTCGCAGGTGGCGCTGGAGCTGGCCGGTACCCAGAACTCGTACCAGCCCAAGGACAAGCCCCGGCTGGCCCTGACGGTCAAGAACTCCTCCGGCACCAACTGCCGGGTGGACCTGGGCCGCACCGCCTCCGTGATCACGGTGAGCGGAAGCACCAACGACCGGGTCTGGTCCTCCGGCGACTGCCCGGCCGACAAGGGCAACATCTGGGTGCAGCTCGGCGCGAACGGCAGCCAGACCGAGACGTTCACCTGGGACCGCAGCCGCAGCAAGCCGCAGTGCGCGACCGCCGACCAGACGCCGCCGCCGAGCGGCACCTACGTGGTGCTCGCGGAGCTCACCGGGCTCTCCGGGGACAAGGTCTCGGCGCGGGCCTCGATCCGACTGGACAGCTGAGAACCGGTCAACTTTTCCTGGAGCCCCCGGCCGCCGCGCGGCCGGGGGCTCCGTCGCGTTCGGGGGCTCCGTCGCGTTCGGAGGCGGGTTCGGTGCGGTGCTCCGCGCTTCGGCGCGGCACGGCTCCCGTTCGGCGCGGCTCCGGTT
>NZ_JBHXTL010000195.1:0-13421 GCF_042677365.1 Kitasatospora sp. NPDC127116 | reverse complement strand
CCCAGCGGCTGCTCTGTGCCGTCGCGGGCCTGCCGGACCCGGGCGAACCGGCCGATGATCCGCGGCTGCTCGACGGGCGCCCCACCGTCCTGATCGCCGACGCCGCTCCGCCGCACGCCGAGCACCACCCGTGGGCGGCGGGCCCCGGGGCCGTCGCCGCGCCGCCCGGGAGCCTCGCCGAGGCGCTGCGCCGGGTGAACGCCCTCGGTGACCCCCGGCTGGGCGTGCTGGACGCACCCTCCGCGGGCGACCTCCCGCAGCTGCCCGTGGCCCTGGTCTCCTGCGCCACCCCCGCCGGCCCGCTGGCGGCCGGGGCGGTGCGGACGGACCTCGCCCGGCTGGCCGCCGCCTGTCGGTCCGCCGAACTGCACCTGGCGGCGGTGGGCGGGGGAGCCGTGCCGGTGGTCGGCGTCGACCCGGACCACGCCCTCGGCCTGGCCCTGCGCCGCGCCGTGCTCGCCCGGGCGGTGCGGGGCGACCGGCCGCTCCCGGATGACCGGGCGGCGAGGGGCGACCGGGCGGTGTCCGAGTCCGCCTGGCGGGAACACCCGCAGGCCGGGCACTGGTACGGCGTCCTGGCCCGCCGGCTCGGCCGAGCACCTGAACCGACGATCCGTCAACTCTCCGGCGAGTCGGTGTACCTGGCGCAGGTGGAGGAGGGAAGGGCGGTCGAGGCCACGCCCGCCGACGCCGTCGCCCACGCCGCACTGGCCGCCCTCACCCGGCTGATGGCCCGGGGCGCCGGCCTCGCCGCCGTCCACCACACCGTCCTGTCCGGCGCCGCCGCCCCGCTCGCCGCCGCCGGCCGGACCCCGGCGGCCTGGACCGACCTGGGCTGGGCCGACCGCTGGCTCGCCGACATCGCCGACCGGGAGGCGGACCTGCACGCCGCCCTGGTCCGGATCACCGGTCTGCGCACCGCCCGCTGGCGGCCCGCCACCCCCGAGGCCCGCCCGTTCGCCGACGCCCTGGACGGCTGCGGCTTCACGGCCCTCACAGCCGAAGGAGGCCGCCCATGAGCGAGCTGCCGGTCCTGACCCCGGTCGAGGCGCTGGCCGCCACGAGCGGCACCGCCGTCGTCCACCTCACCGAATGGACCCTGGGCCTGGCCGCCCGGCTCAGCCGGCACGCCCTGGCACACCCCGTACGCCTGGTGCCGGTGCGCGAGGACGGCGCGCTGACCGTGGTCGGGCCGGTGCTCGCCCCCGGCGCACCGGCCTGCCTCGCCTGCGTCGAGTACCAGCGGCTCGCCACCGCCGGCGGCCGGGTGCCCTGGCAGAGCCCGGCCCTGGCGCTGGGCGGCACCGGCACCCCGGCCTTCGCCGAGGCCGTGACCGCGCTCGCCGCCGAGCTGGCCAAGGGCCCCGAGGCCGCGGAGAGCGCCGACGGCGCCACCGTCCACGTGGTGCACGGCGGCCGGGCCACCTGGTCCACCCACCGGGTCCGCCCCGTCGGCGGCTGCGAGGTCTGCCGGCCGCTGCCCCCCGACACGCCCGAGGCCGCCCGGCTGCCCGCCACCCCCCGCCCGCTGCCCGACCCGGCCGTCCTGCGCGGGCCCAACGACCGCACCGACGCGGGGCAGTTGCGGGCCGAACTGTACGACGAGCGGTTCGGCCCGGTCCGCCGGCTGTTCCGCACCGAGGACTCGGCCTTCGCCCTCACCACCGCCTGGGTGACCGACGGCCGGGCGCTCGACGACGGCGGGTACGGGCGCGCCGCGGACTTCCGCTCCAGCGAGCGGGTCGCGCTGTTCGAGGCGGTGGAACGGCACGCCGGCATGCGGCCGCTCGGGCGCCGCACCGTCCTGCGCGCCTCCTACGCCGAACTGGCACGCGAGTTGGGCCCGGACGCCGTCCTCGACCCGGCCCGGCTCGGCCTGCCCGACGACCCCCACCAGGGGCACCCCACCCCGGCCACCGCCCCGTACACCCCCGAGCTGGTCCTCGACTGGGTGCACGGCTGGTCGCTCACCCGCCGCCGCCCGGTCGCCGTCCCGGAGCGCGTCGCCTACTGGGAGGTTCCCGGCCGCGACCGCCCCCGGGTGGTCTACGAGTCCTCGAACGGCTGCGGACTCGGCAACAGCCCCCAGGAGGCCGCGCTCTACGGCCTGTTCGAGGTCGCCGAGCGCGACGCCTTCCTGATGGCCTGGTACGCCCGCACCCCGCTGCCCGGCGTCGCCGTCCCCACCGAGGACCCGCAGATCGCCGAACTCGCCGACCGCGCCGAGCTGTTCGGCTACCACCTCACCCTGCTCGACGCCACCAACGACCTCGGCGTACCCGCCGTGATCGCCCTCTGCCGCCACCGCGGCGACCACCCCGACGCCCCGCGCACCCTCCTGGCCGCCGGAGCCCACCACGACCCCCGGACGGCGATCCGCTCCGCCGTCGCCGAGGTGGTCACCAACGTCCAGGAGGCGCCCCACCGCTCCACCGCCCCGGGCGGGCCGCGCGACCCGCAGCGGCTGCGGCCGATGCTGGAGCGCCCGGAGCTCGTCGTCTCCCTGGACGACCACGTCGGCCTCAACACCCTGCCCGAGGCCCAGCCCCGCCTCGACTTCCTCTTCGCCGGCCCGCCACCGGTGCCCTGGACCGAGCGCTGGCCCGGCGACCCCGAACCGGTCACCGACCTCACCGACCTGCTGGAGCGGACGGTCACCCGGCTGGCCGGGGAGGACCTGGAGGTCCTCGTGGTCACCCAGGACGAGCCCGGCGTCCGCGACCGGCTCGGCCTGCACTGCGCCAAGGTCGTCGTCCCCGGCACGCTGCCGATGACCTTCGGCCACGCCAACCGCCGCACCCGGGGCCTGTCCCGCCTGCTGGAGGTCCCGTACCGCCTCGGCCGCATCCCCGCGCCGCTGCGCCACGACGAACTCCCGCTCCACCCGCACCCGTTCCCCTGAGGGCGTGTCTTCCGGATCACGCCGCCCGCTTGTCCGACGTGATCCGAAAGACACGCCCCTGGCCCACCGGAGAGCACACGATGACCACCCACGCGCTGCCGGCCACCACCTGGCACAGCCTGCACCTCGCGCTGCCGCTGCCCGCCCGCGAGGCCGACGCCTTCCTCACCGAGGACCTCGCCCCGCTGATGGACGGGCTCGCCGGCACCGACTGGTTCTTCATCCGCTACGGCGAGGGCGGCCCCCACCTGCGCATCCGCCACCGCGGCCCGGGCCCGGCGCCCGCCTCCCTCGCCGCCGACCTCACCCGCCTCGCCACCCGACGCACCGCGCCCGACGGCCCGTTCGCGGACGGGCACGGCACCGTGACGGAGGTCCCGTACGAGCCCGAGACCGAGCGCTACGGCGGCGCGGCCCTGCTGCCGATCGCCGAAGAGGTGTTCACCCACTCCACCCGCGCCGCCGTCCGCGCCCTGCACGCCCTCGGCGCGGCCCCCGAGAAGCGGTTGCAGCTCGCCCTCGACCTCGCCCACACCACCGCGTACGCGCTCGGCCTCGACGAACTCGCCGCCTCCCGCTGGCTGCGCCGCCACGCCGCCGCCTGGCGCTGGGTCACCGAGTTCCGGCCGCTGCCGGGCGCCGCCGTGCACACCCGGGTCAACACCGTGTTCGCCCGCCAGCGGGAGACGCTGGCCCGCCGCGCCCGGGAGCTGCGCGCGGCACTGGACGCCGGCACGGCCACGCCCTGGCTGGGGGACTGGGCGGCGCGGGCCGCCGAGGGCGCCGCCCGGATGCGGGCCGTCGCGGCCGCCGAGGCCGCCGCGCCCGCCTCGGCCGCCGAGGAGCGCCTGGAGTGGATCTGGGCCTCCCAGCTGCACATGCTGTTCAACCGGCTCGGCGTCGGCCCCGACGAGGAACGGGCGGTCTGCCGCCTCGCCGCCCGCACCCTGCTGGAGACCGGACAGCCGTTCACCTTCTTCCCCGCCGACCACCACGCCCCCGACCACCAGTACCTGGAACGCAGCAAGTTCCAGATCGGCCGCGGCGAGGACACCGCCCTGCGCGACCTGCCGCACCACCCGGCCCCGAGCCCCCGCCCCGGCGACCTCCCGCTGCCCGCCGACCCGCTGCCGCCCGTCACCCTCGCCGACGCCCTGCGCACCCGCCGCTCCACCCGCGGCCCGCTGACCGGCCCGCTCACCGCCGGCGCGCTCGGCGGACTGCTCTGGTCCGCCATCGCCCCCGCCCCCGACACCGGCCACCGCCCGTACCCCAGCGCGGGCGCCCTGCACACCGTCCGGCTGCGCCTGCTCGCCCTCGCCGTCGACGGCCTGCCCGCCGGCACCTACCACTGCCTCCCCGAACACCGCAGCCTGCGCCCGATCGGCCCGGCCCCCGCCCTCGACGACCTCAAGGCGCTCTCCTCCTACCTCTCCCGCCCGGCCGAGGACCCCGACGCCATCGGCGTCGACCGGGCCCCCGCCGTCCTCGCCGTGTACCTCGACCTCGCCCGGCTGCGCCGCCGCTACGGTCTGCGCGCCCTGCGCCTCGGCGTCCTGGAAGCCGGACACCTGGCCCAGAACCTGCTCCTGACCTCCGCCGCCTTCGGCCTCGGCACCACCCCCCTCGGCGGCCTCCAGGACGACCTCGCCCACGAACTCCTCGGCCTGGACGACCTCGGCGAGCCGATCCAGTACCTGCTCCCGCTCGGCCGGCCGGGGACTGTACCGGTGATCATGGAGTGAGTACCCTCGGCCCGTGACCGATCACGGCATCGCCCTCCCCGCGTTCCGCCTCCACGTCGTGCCCGCCGTGGTGGCGCTGGCCAGCCCGACCTGGCAGCGCGAGGTGTGGCTCGACCGGGACGAGTTCGAGGACCTCGCCCACACCGTGCACGTGCTCTTCGACGACTTCTGCGACGCGAACGATCCGGGGCGGTCCCTCGGGTACAGCCTGCGCACCGAGCAGGAGGTCGAGCTGATGGCCCGGCTCGGTGCGGCCTACGGCGCGGTCCAGGAGGCGGTCGGCGCCCGGGCCCCCGACGAGGACTACCTGGACTCGCCGGGCTGGCCCGCCGTCGTCTCCGCGGCGGCCGGGCTGGCCCAGGTGATGGTGGCCAACGACCTCATGGCCCTGCAGCGCCTGCACGAAGCCGGACACCGCTGGCCGCCCGGCACCGGGACCTCTTCCTGACGGCCCCGAACGGGCCTCCTGGATGAGACACGCCCTCGGTCCGAGGCGGTCCCGCGCGCCTCAGGGCCGGGCGGGGGAGGCAGCCGAGGTCTTGTCCGCCGCCCCGGCCCGGGGCGTGCCCTCGACGGCGACGCAGATGCCGAAGACCCGGTCGTGGCCGGTCCAGCCGTTGACGCGGCCCCGGTTGTTGCTGATCTGCACGCGCCGCCTGGCCGGATCGAGGGCCGACACCAGGTGCAGGTACACGGTTCCGGCGACCCGGGCGAGAACGATGTCGCCGAGCTCCAGCTTGGACGGGTCGACCGGGGCGACGGCCACCAGCTGCCGGCTGCGGATCAGCGGGACCATCGACGAACCGCTCGGCCTGAACTCGACGGTGGCTCCGCCGGCGACCCTGGCCGCCACCCCATCCAATGCACCCATCCGCCGAGCGTGGCAGATCCGCCCGTGCGGGCCCAACCGGTTTTCGCTCCCCGGCCCCCGGCCTCCCGGCCCGCCCGAAACCCCTCGGCGGATTCCCGCGGTGCGGAACGAGGAGGAGCTTGAAATGTTGATGCGGGTTCCGCATCCGGCATAGCCTCATGGAATGGTGCAGAGCGGGGCGAGCGACGTCGACGGCTACCTGACCGGGGTTCCCGAGGAACGCAGGGCCGTGCTGGCCGCGCTGCGGCAGCTGTGCCGGGAGGAACTGGTGGGCTTCGACGAGGTCATGGCGTACGGGATGCCCGCGTACGAGCGGGACGGCGCCGCGGAGATCGCGTTCGCCAGCCAGAAGCAGTACATCTCCTTCTACCTCATGCGCGGTGACGTCCGTGAGGCGTTCGAGGAACGGCTGGCCGGGCAGGACATGGGCAAGGGCTGCCTGCGGTTCCGCAGGCCGGAGAACGTCGACTTCGGCCTGCTGCGGGACCTGCTCCGGGCCACCGCGGCCCGGCCCGGCAGGATCTGCTGACGCCGCCGGGCGCCGGGGTGCCGCTCCGGGCCGAGTCGGCAGGGCGGAACGATCCGGAGAGGCCGGTTCAGGGTGCCGTGGGCGGGCTCGGCGCCGGCTGCCGGCCGCCGAAGAAGACCTGCACCTCCCGGATCAGCCCGTCCCGGACCGTGATCGCCTCGACGTTGCGGTAGCGGTCGCCGGTGGTCAGCTCGTACTCGTAGTAGGCGAAGACGAGTTCCCCGTCGGCGGGCGTCACCCGCAGCAGCCGTTGCTCCGTGAACCGGTCGGCGGTGGGGAAGCACTGGCGGAAGAAGGCCTCCTTGTCGATGCGGTCGTCCTGGGGGCTGGTGAACGTGAAGTCCTCGGCGTACAGCGGCACGGCCGCCTCCCGGTCCTGTGACCGGTAGCAGCGGAACGCTGCCTCGACGATGCTCGCGGGGGTGCGGTTCATGCGGTCTCCCTGGTTCGGCTTCAGTCGGCCAGTCCGAGCGGGTCGTCGGCCGGGTCCAGCAGTTGCGGGCCGTTGTTGCGGACACTGTTGACGGTGGTGGGGACGGCGCGGACGCGCAGGTCGCCGTCGGCGGGGCGGCGCAGCAGGTGGTGGAGTTCGGCGCGGTCGGTGTGGGCGGGGGAGAGCCAGGTGGGGAGGTCGTCGGGGGCGATGGTGAGGGGCATCCGGTCGTGGACGCGGCCGGCGGAGTCGGTGGCGTCGGTGGTGATGACGGTGGCGGTGGCCAGCCAGGCGAGCGGATCGTCCTCGGGGCGGGTGCCGTCGCGCCAGAACTCGTAGAGGCCGGCCATCAGCATCACGTTGCCGGTGCTGAGGAAGTACGGCTGCTTGTACTTCTTGTGTCCGGCGGTGGCGGGCACCTCGCGCCACTCGAAGTAGCCGTCGGCGGGGATGACGCAGCGGCGGGCGGTGAAGGCCTTGCGGAAGGCGGGCTTGGTGTCGACGGTCTCCGAGCGGGCGTTGATCATGCGGGCGCCGCCGGACGGGTCCTTGGACCAGGACGGGACCAATCCCCAGCGCAGCGGCCGCAGTTGGCGCAGCACCTCGCCGGTGTCCCGGTCGACGCGTTCCAGGACGGCCGGGACCGGGTCGGTCGGGGCGACGTTCCAGCTCGGTGCGAAGGTCTCGGCCGGGTCCCACCGGAGCTCTCCGAGCAGTGAGACGAGGTCCTGGGGCGTGGTGGTGGAGACGAAGCGGCCGCACATGCCTCCCAGCCTCCCACGTCCCACCGACAACGGTGGGGACCGGGTGACCCACGCTTAGCGTTCACTTCTGCTACGGTCGTTTTAGAAACGAACGATTGGCGAGTGAACGATATGAAGCTGTTCGGCAAGCGCCGGTGGCTCTGGGGATCACTGCTGTCCGTGGCCGTGCTGCTGGTCGGCGCGGGCGGCTGGGTGGTGTACCAGAACGAGTACGACCTCACGGAGGAGCGGGTCACCGTCACCGGCGGCAAGCAGCCGCTCCAGGGCGTGCTGGCCCGCCCCACCGGCGGCCACGGACCGTACGGCCTGGTGGTCTTCGTCCACGGCGACGGGCCCGTGGACGCCACCCACGACACCTTCTACCGGCCGCTCTGGGAAGCCATGGCGAAGGCCGGGTACGCCACGCTGTCCTGGGACAAGCCCGGCGTCCGCAACGCCCCCGGCAACTGGCTGGACCAGAGCATCCAGGACCGCGTCGACGAGACCCTCGCCGCGATCCGCTGGGCCAAGGCCCAGCCCGGCATCGACCCGGACCGGATCGGGCTCTGGGGCGCCAGCCAGGCCGGCTGGGTGATGCCCAAGGCCGCCCGGCAGTCCCCGGACGTCAAGTTCCTGATCGCCGTCGGCACCGCCGTCAACTGGCTCCAGCAGGGCCGCTACAACCTGCTCGCCGAGCTCGGCGAGCGGCACGCCTCGCCCGAGGAGACCGCGGCCGCCGTCGCCCGCAGCGACCGCAACCTGGCCGCCCTGCGGGCGAGTGCGACCTTCGAGCAGTACCGGGCCGCCGGCGGCGACACCGAGGGGCTGACCCCCGAGCGGTGGGCGTTCAACAAGCGCAACCACCTCTCCGACGCGACCGAGGACCTCGCCGCGCTCCGGATCCCGGTGCAACTGATCCTCGGCGGCCGGGACGTCAACGTCGACAGCGACGACACCGAGGCCGGCTACCGCCGCCTCGTCACCACCCCGGGCCTGCTCCAGGTCCTGCGCTTCCCGGACTCCACCCACAACATCGTGCCCAAGGACGTCGAGGACTCCGAACTGCGCAGCACCGTCCTGGCCGTCGCCGCCCCGCGCTCGCTGTTCACCCCCGGCTACCTCGACGGCATGCGGGACTTCCTGACCTCGCTCGACCACCGGAAGGGCTGACCCACGATGAAGCTGCTCGCCCTCGGCGGGGCCGGCGCGATGGGCCGGGTCTCCGCCCGGGTCGCGGCCGCCCTGCCCGGCGTCCACAAACTGGTGATCGCCGACCGGGACCTCGACGCCGCCCGCCGCGCCGCCGCCGCACTCGCCGCCGGCGCACCGGTGCCCGTCCGCGCGAGCCGGGTCGACGTCACGGACGGCCCGGAGCTGCACGCCGCCCTCGCGGACGCCGACGCCGTGCTGAACACCGTCGGCCCGTACTACCGCTACGGCCTCGACGTGCTGCGCGCCGCGATCCGCACCGGCACCCACTACCTGGACATCTGCGACGACTGGGAACCCACCGTCGCGATGCTGGAACTGGACGAGGAGGCCCGTGCCGCCGGAGTGCGCGCGGTGCTCGGCGCGGGCGCCAGCCCCGGCGTCAGCAACCTGCTCGCCGCCCGGGCCGCCGCCCGCCTCGACACCCTGACCGACGTGTACACCGCCTGGCCGGTGGACGTCGGCTCCATGCCCGACTCCTCCCGGCCCGACACCTCGCTGCGCGACCCGAACGGCGCGGTCTCGGCCGCCGCCGTGCACTGGATGCAGCAGATCAGCGGCACCGTCGCGACGGTGGAGGACGGCCGGCCGGTCCGGCGGCCCCCGCTGCGCCCGGTCGCCCTCGACCTGCCCGGCGGCCACCGCGGCACCGCCTACACCGTCGGCCACCCGGAGCCGGTCACCCTGCACCGCAGCCTGCGGCCCGGCGGCGACGCGGCCAACCTCATGGTGGTCTCCGTCGGCACCGCCGCCTACCTGGGCGTGCTGCGCGATGACCTCGACGCCGGACGGCTGACCAACGAGACCGCCGCCGCCGACCTCGACCGCCCCACCCTGCGCCGCACCCTGCGCGCGGCCGCCCGCGCCCCCCGGATGCGCGGGCCGGGCACCCTCCCGCCGTTCTTCGCCGCCGCCACCGGAACGCGCGACGGCCGACCGGCCGCGGCGCTCGCCCGCCTGGACGGCGCGGAGCGGTTCCTGGCGGACATGGCGGAGGCCACGGGCGTCCCGGCGGGGCTGGCGCTGGCGCAGCTGCTGGACGGCACGGTGCGGGCGGCGGGGGTGCACCCGCCGGAGGCGGTGATCGACGGCGAGCGGTTCTTCGCCGACCTGGCGCGGGAGTGCCCGGGGGTGGAGGTGGTGGAGGAGCTGTAGGCCGGGGTCTCAGCCGTCGTGCGGGTCGTCCTCCGTCCACGGGCGCAGCTTCTCCGGGTTGCGGACCGCCCAGATGCGGGTGATCCGGCCGTCCGCCAGCTCGAACGCCGCCACCGTCGCGGTGCGGCCGCCGTGCCGGGCCACCAGGCCGGGGCGGCCGTTGACGGTCCGTTCGAGGAGCGTGAGCCCGGGGGCCCGGTCGGCGAGGTGGACCAGGTACTGGGCGATCCGCTCGCCGCCCCGGACCGGGCGCAGGGCGGCGCCGGCCAGGCCGCCGCCGTCGGCGGTCATCGTGGCGTCGGGGGCGAGCAGGGCGATCAGGGCCGTGATGTCCCGGGCCTCCCAGGCCTCCTTGAAGTGCCGCACCAGACCGGCCTGCGCGCCCGTCGGCGTCGCCGGGGCCTGCGCGGCCCTGATCCGTCGGCGGGCGGAGGCGGCCAGCTGCCGGCAGGCCGCCGGGGTCCGGCCGACGATCCCGGCGACCTCGGGGAACGGGTAGCGGAAGACGTCGTGGAGGATGAACGCCACCCGCTCGGCCGGGGTCATCGCCTCCAGCACGACCAGGAAGGCCATGCTCACCGACTCGTCCAGGGTCACCCAGTCCGCCGGGTCGGCCGGTCCGCCGCTGCCGCCGGCCGGCCCGCCGATCCACTCGCTGCGGTCGGGCAGCGGCTCGGGGATCCACTCGCCCACGTAGCGCTCCCGCCGGGCCCGCGCCGATCCGAGCAGGTCCAGGCAGACCCGGGTGGCCACCGTGGTCAGCCAGGCGCCCGGCGAGGCGATGGCCTCCTGCTGCCGGCGGGGCAGCGCGTACCAGCGGGCGTACGTCTCCTGCACCGCGTCCTCGGCCTCGGCGAGCGAACCGAGCAGCCGGTAGGCGAGGTTGATCAGCTGCCGCCGCTCGCCGACGATCACGCTCAGCTCCGGTACGGGCCGCTCCCGCACCGGCTCGGATGGGGTGTTCATGGTCGGGGCCGCTCCCTGCCTCGTCTCGTCCGCCGGCGCTCTCGCCGCTCTCGCGGCTCCTGCCGTTCCCGCCGCTGCGACCCGACCACGGGCCGGCCTGCGATGTCCGGCCCGGGACGGACCCCGCCTCACACTTCGCCGGCCTGTGTCGTCGGATCACCGGGACACTATCGATCAACCGCCGCGAGGCAGAAGAGGGGCACACGACATGGCCATCCACACCACGGCGAGGGCGGCGACGGGGACGGTGCCAGGAACGGCGGTGGAACAGCGCACCCGGGCCTTCCTGCGGGTCTCCGTCGCGCTCCAGACCGCGACCGTCCTCCTCCAGGCGGTCTCGGCCGGCCTGCTGCTCTCCACCTCCTACGGCGAACTGCTGCACGGCATCGGCGCGCGGGTGATGTACGGGGCCTCGATGCTGTACGTGCTCGCCGCCGTCCTGGCCTGGCGGCCGGGCGGCGGCTCGCCCCGCCCGATCCTGCACGCGTCGGGCTTCCTGGTGCTGGCCTCGGCGCAGGTCGTCCTCGGCGTCGCGCACGTGCCGTCGGTCCACGTCCCGCTGGGTGTGCTGATCTTCGGCCTGAGCGTGGCCGTGCTGGTCCGGATGCCGGCCGCCCGCTCCGTGCGGACGGCCGGCCCCGGGTCCTCCTGACGCGCTCGGCTCAGGAGCCGGGGGTCCAGCTCTGGCCGGCGGCCGGGCGGGTGGTGACGGGGGTGCCGGCGGTGCCGGCGCCCGCGTCGAGGGCGAGGCCGGTGGCGACGTTGGTGACGGTGACGCCGGCCGGGCCCTGCGTCAGCTTCCACTCCTGCCAGGGGTTGCCGGGCGACAGGTCGAGCAGGTAGGCGCTGTAGCCGGCCGAGCTCCCGGCGGAGAGCACGGTGTGCCGGTGGGTGGCGGTGGCGCAGTTGTCGGTGATCCGGACGGTGCCGTCGGGGTTGGTGGTGAAGGTCCACTGCTGCGCGGCGTCACCGGGGCGCGCGGGCTCCAGGTCGGTGATCGAGCCGATCGGCGCGGTGCAGGAGCCGAGCAGCGAGAGCGCGAGGCCGCCGCTGGTCAGCGTGTGGTACTTCCCGTCGTCGACGACGCCCGACGGCCCGCCCGTCGACGTCGGGGTGAGCCGGTAGAGGGCCGCGCCGTGCGCCGGGAGCGAGGCGCCGATCGGCCCGGTGACGGTCGAACTCGCGCCCGTCCACAGCTCCTTGGCCCGGTAGCCGGAGCCGCCGAGGCCGAGTTCGGTGAGACTGGTGGAGACGCTGCGGCCGGCCGACGGGTCCTGGTTGACCAGCAGCACGGCGGTGTCGCCGTTGGCGAGCTGCCGCTTGAGGACCACCGGCGCGCGCCCGTCGGCCGGCTTGGCGCCGACCAGGGTGGCGGGCTTGGCGAGGCCGTCCTGGTCGATCGCGATGACCTCGCGGTTCTTCAGGATCGCCAGGCTCGCGTCGTTGATCCCGGTGGACCAGGTGTAGCCGCCGTCGCTGTGCCGGGACTGCGCGGCGGTGCGCAGGTCGGCGCCGGAGATCAGCGGCGCGGCGAGCATGGCGAGGATCGAGGTCTCGGTGCGGGACTCGTCGTCGGTGAAGGGCTTGTGGCAGACGCAGGTGTCGGTGGTGCCCCACAGGCCGTAGACGTCCTGCCAGCCGGTGAACATCATGTCCAGGTCGTTCCAGCTGCCCGGGCGGACGTTGCCCGGGTACTGCAGCGCGGTCTGCAACTGCCCGTTCCAGAGCACCCCGTCGAGCTCGCTGTCCCGGTCGCCGCCGATCCGGCAGAGGTTGGCGACCTGGCCGCACCAGACGCCGGTGGGCGCGTAGCCGGGGGCGTGGAACGGGGCCGTCCCGGCGGCCTGGACCACCGGGTCGGTGCGGGCCGGGTCGTCGGCGGCGAGCAGGTACGGGACGCCGGTGTGGGCGGGCTGGGCGGAGACGCTGAGGGTGACCCTGGGCCTGCCCTGGGCGGCGGAGGCGGCGTCCAGGGCGCGCTGGAAGGTCTGCACCCGGGCGTAGACCGAGCGGGTCAGCTCCTTGCCCTCGCCCTGGGTGTAGTAGTTGTGCCCGTCCGGGCCGACGATCTGCGGGCCGTACGGGCAGTCGTCGTACTTGACGAAGTCGACGCCCCAGGAGACGAAGTCGGCCGCGTCGGTGGACTCGTGGCCGAGGCTGCCGGGGTGCATCTGGCAGGTGAGGTAGGTGTCGGTGGCGTAGAGGCCGAACTTCATGCCCTTGCCGTGCGCGTAGCGGGCCAGGTACTCGATGCCGTTGACGCTGCGCCCGTCCACGGTCTGCGCGGGGAAGTGGTCGGGGCGGGGGATCAGGTGGCCGGAGGTGGGGTCGTTGCCGGTGCCGTCGGTGCCGCTGACCGGGTTCCCGGCGTTGTCGTACAGCTGCATGCCGCCGTCGGCGTTGCGGACCAGGTCGGTGCTCTGGCCGTCGCGGTGCCAGAGCGACCAGCCGTCGTCGATGGTGACGGTGTCGTACCCGGCCGCCACCAGGCCGTTCGCGGCCATGAAGTCGATGGTCTGGACGACCTGCTCCTGGGTGACCTCGGTGCCGAGGGAGTTCCAGGAGTTCCAGCCCATGGGCGGGGTCAGGGCGTTGCCGTTGCCGAGCGCGGCGGCCGGTGCGGCCGTGCCGAGGCCGACGGCTCCCAGGCCGGCGGTGGCGAGGGCGAGGGACAGGAGGGATGCCGCGAGACGGCGGCGGGTTCGGCGCATGTGCGCACTCCTGAGGATGTGGGGGGACCGGTTGGTCGGGAAAGCTCATGGGGGGAGAGGGGATCGCGGCCGGCCGGGTGGGGCCGGCCGGCCGCGGGGGGGGGGGGGTGGGGGTCACTAGGTGACCGGCGCGGGCGCGGAGCGGGCCCGGGCGCGG
>NZ_JBHXTL010000194.1:5995-13481 GCF_042677365.1 Kitasatospora sp. NPDC127116 | reverse complement strand
GCTGCGCCGCGGGCGCGGCGGGCGCGGCGGCGCCGGCCTCGGCGTCGGGCGCGGCGGCATCGGCGACGGCCGGCTCGGCCGGTGCCGGAGGTGCGGCGGCGGCGCCCTCGTTCTCGGGCTCAGGCTCGGGCAAGGAAATCCCCCCAGGAAGAATGCGGAATCCCACGCGCGGGCCCCTCGCGGGCGCCACTGCCCCAGCGGGTTCTCCGGGAATTCCGTCACGCGTGTCGGCAGGAATTATGAGAGGCCGCCGACACCGCTGCCAAAACAGTTAACCGTCACACTTTCCCCCAATGTTCGACGAATCGGACACACCGTGATCGAACCGCAATGGGCGCTGTCCTGCGGTGATGACACTGTGTCGACACATCGATTCGAACACGGCCTCCTCCCGTCCCGGCGGCCCGTGACGATGTCCCGGCCCCGTCACCGCTCGGCACGAAGGCACGCCCGCGGGGTCGGGGCGGCGTCAAGAACGGGCAAGGACCGGGAGAAGGACGGGGAAAAGGGGGGACGTGCCGTGACGAGGGGGGAAGCCGGCCGCCGGCGGGTGTGGCCGGCCGTGGTGGCGCTCGCGGCGCCGGCCGCCGCCGGGGCACCGGTGGTGTGGGCGTGGTCGCTGGACCGGCCGGTGGGCGCGGGGCCGCTGTGGCTGTGCGCCGCCGCACTGGCGGTGGGCGCGGCCGCCTCGGTCCGGCCGGACCGAGGTGCGGACCGGCGGGCGGGCCGTCGCACGGGAAGCGGTGGTGACGCGGCGGTCCGCGCGTGGGCGGTGGTGCTGCTCGCGGCCGTCTGGGGGGCGGCGTTCGCGACGGCCCAGGCCGTCCACACCGTCCAGGTGCGGGCGCACGAGCCGCGCAGCGTCGCGGCGGCGGTGACGCACTGCCGGGCGACCGGCCAGCGGCCGGTGGAGGGCGGCGGTCTGGGCTCGAAGACGTACGGCTGCACCTACCGTTGGAGCGTGGACGGACAGGAGTTCAGCGAGGAGCGCCCGGTCGACGAGCCCTACCCGGACAGCCATGAGGTCCGGGTCTGGCTGGAGGACGGCGGGCGGATGGTCACCGGCCGCCCGAGTCCGGCGGCGGTCCCGTTCTGGATCGTGCTGGCCCTGCTCGGCCTGGCCGCCGTACCGTACGCCGCCGTCCGCCTGGCCGCTCAGGTCCGGGAGGCGGACCGGTGAGCAGCGGCAGCGGGACCGGACCGCGGTTCGCCGTCGGCCCCGGGTACGCGCTGTACCAGGGGCCGCTGGCCGACAGCGCCTTCCACCGGCACACCACCTTCCAGGTCGCCGTCGCGGGCGCCGCCCGCACGGTGGCCATCGAGGACGACACCGGGCGGCGCCACCGCGGTCCCGCGCTCGTGGTGCCGCCGATGGTGCGCCACCGGATGGCCCCGACCCGGGAGGTGCTGACCTTCTACGTCGACCCGCACTGCGCCTTCGCCGACCGGCTGCGCACGGGCTGCGGGCAGGGGGTCACCGTCGCCCCGCAGTGGCACGGCCTGACCGAGCGGGAGGTACGGCCGGACGGCGGGCTGCCCGCCACCGGCCTGGATCCGCGGCTGCGTGCGGCCATGGCGGCGCTGGCCGACGGCCAGCAGCCGTTGGAGAGCCTCGCCGCGCGCGTCGGGCTGTCCCCGCAGCGCCTGCGGGCCCTGGCGCGGCGGCAGTTGGGGGTGCCGCTGGCGCGCTGGCGCAGCTGGCAGCGGCTGTCCCGGGCGGCGCTGGCACTCGGCGAGGGGTGCTCGCCGGCGCAGGCGGCGTTCGCGGGCGGGTTCGCCGACCAGGCCCATTTCACGCGGTGGATGCGGGAGTTGACCGGGCTGACGCCCTCCCAGGTGCTGCCCGCGCTGCGCGGGGCGGAGGGCGGGGCCGGGGACGCGGCCGGGGATACGGCCGGGGATACCGCCGGGGGCGGGGCCGGGGATACGGCCGGGGACGCGGCCGCTCAGCCGGGGCGGCGCGCGGTGTAGAGGGACATCGAGCCGGTCACCGTCGCGACGGTGTCCGTCTCGCGCACGCCCTCGAAGCCCGCCTCGGCGATGAGGCGGGGCAGGATGCCGTCGGCGTTGGGCTGGGTGTCCTGCTTCCCGTCGGCGAACTGGACGATCCGAAAGGCCAGGCGCATGGCCGCTGTGCGCTGCCGCCCGTAGTCGGCGATCACCAGTTTGCCGCCGGGGCGCAGGGTGCGGTGCATGGCGGCGAGGATCGCCCGCTTCATCGGGACGGGGCACTGGTGGAGGACGAGGCTGGAGACGACGGTGTCGGCGGCTTCGTCGCCGACGACCTCGGCCACCGCGTCGCCCATGCCGGTGCGGAAGTCGGGGTCGGCGCCGGCCGCGGCGGCCTTGCGGCGGGCCAGGCGCAGCACGGCGGGGTCGGGGTCGACGCCGATGACGGTGGCCTGCGGTTCGGCGCGGTGGAGGAGGACGGCGAAGGAGCCGGTGCCGCAGCCGACGTCGACGATGACGTCACCGGGGCGGGGGGCGGCGTGCATGGCCAGCAGGCTGCGCCACAGGCGTTCGCGGGTGAGCGAGACGATGGGGTCGTAGAGGCCGAGGGCGAAGCTCCCGGCGGCGGGGGTGAAGGTGTCGCTCGGTGTCATGGGGCCAGTGTGGGCGGGTGGTTGGGGCGGAGTCTTGAACGAATCGCTCGCCCACCGAGGTGCCCGCGGGTGCGCGGGAGCCGCTCTTGCCCCGGGTGCCGCCGGGGCGGGCGTCAGGACGGTCCCGAGTTCGCACGGGCCTCGTTCGAGAGTCCTGGGCCGTGCCCCACCTGTTCCTTCGCCGGTCTCGACGTCGCGCAGGAAGTCGGTGGGTCCGACTTCCTGCGCACAAGGGGGGCCGTGAGGGCGGCGGGAGCGAGGACAGGCCCACGGCATCACCGAGGTTGCGAACCGCAGCACACAGCACAGCACCGGGCGGCCCCGCGCACTCCGCGGGGCCGCCCGAGAGCTCTTCGGGAACGGTCCGGAGAGTCGCCCGCCCTGATGCCGATGACGAAGGACCGCCGTGCCTCGACGGTGAAGGCGAGAGCCGGACCGTGAGGATCCCTGCTGTCCCGGACCCGAACCATGCCCGTGACGCCATCGGCCGCCACGACGCAGTGGCCGTGGCCATTGTGTGGGTGCTCCTGCGCCGGACGGCCCCGTGGGGTCGATCGCTCATGTCGGTTCCGGCCACAGTTCCGTGAACGGCCCGATAGCGAACACGCATGAGGACAGGGAAGCACAAGCCTTCTTGCCGACCCGCCGCAGAAGCAGCTCTCTGCGTTCGCAAGTGCGCGTCATGCCTGAACACTTCACCCCTACCAGGCATGCCAGAGCGCATCGTGGCGGTGGTGGACCGGAGGGATGTCCGCACCGTCGGTGTCGTGCCCGGCGCGGTGCAGCCCGCGGATCCGCTGGGCGTCGAGTCGGCCCCGGAGCCGGGCCCGGTTTTCGGCCGTGGCGATCTCGACGGAGAACGAGCCCGTCCTGCAGTCGAGCGCCGTCGACAGCCGGAAGGTGATCCGATGCCGCGTCTTCTTCGGGACAGGGCGACGGCCTTCGCGGGCGGCCCGGCCCAGTTCGGCGTGGGCGTAGCGGAGGTCGTACAGGGACATGGACTCCAATGCGCGCTCCTCGACGCGGAGTTGCCTGGGAGTCGTGCGGACGGTTCGGGACATCAAGAGCCTCCGTGGGGCCCTCCGGACTCTCCGGAGGTACCTACGGCGGGTGTGCGTTGGTCAGCACGACTCGGTCCCCCATCGGCCGGGACGATCTATCCGGGCAGCACAGTAGTCGCGTGGAGGCGTGGGGGCCCGGGCTTTTGCTCACCCCCGTCGTGAGGCCGAGCCGCTCCACATCGGAACGACCGGGCGGCCCCGCGAAGCACGCGGGGCCTCCCGGTAGGAAAACGATTCAGGGGCTGGCCGGGAAGTCACCGGCCTGGACACCCTCGACGAAGGACCGCCAAGCCTCGGAAGTGAAACGGAGAGCCGGGCCGTGAGGATCCTTGCTGTCCCGAACCGGAACGATGCCGGCGATGCCCTCGGCCACTTCGACACAGTTGTCGTTCGGGTTGCTCGCACTCGACTTGCGCCAGGTAATGCGAGGTACCTGGGCAACCTCAACACAGTCGCCGCCTTCGCCGCCGCTGTAGCTGCTCTTGCACCATGTCAGGTCAGCTGCCATGCGGATGACCTCCCGAAGCCCTCAGCCGGTGGTGGGCTGCCCCGCGCGGCGCGGGGCGGCCCACGGTACTGGGTCAGTTGACGGCCGGAAAGTCACCCGCCCGAATGCCGGCCACGAAGGACTGCCACGCCTCCGGCGTGATGCTCAGGACCGGACCACGAGGGTCCTTGCTGTCGCGAACGGGGACGATACTGGCGAGGCCGTCGGCTACCTCAATGCAGTTGCCCTGGCCGTTGCTGTACGTGCTTTTGCGCCAGACGGCCTGGTGAATTCGATCTCTCATGTGCCGTACGTCCCCCGACCGGAAGGCTCTTGAACGAGCAAAATAGAGCTCTGCACACCAGGCAGGTCGGGCGGCCCTGCGTGCTCCGCAGGGCCGCCCGAAGAAGCTCCTCAGAAACGGGCAGGAAAGTCACCCACCCGGACACCCGCAACAAAGGACCGCCACGCCTCCAGGGCAAAACTGAGCGCCGGACCGTAAGGATCCTTGCTGTCGCGAACGGGAATGGAGCCCGGAATCCCACTGGCGACCTCAATGCAGTTGCCGCCTTCGCCGCCGCTGTGGCTGCTCTTGCGCCATGCCAGGTCAGCTGTCACGTAAATGACCTCCTGGAGCCCTCAGTCGGTGTGGTGGGGGGGGCCCCGCGGGGGGGGGGGGCCCCCCCGCCAAGGTAAGATTGATGTGGGGGGGAGGGGCCCCCCCCAGACGGGGCGCAAGGCCCGGTCTGCTGTCAGATATTTTACCTCCTGTTCCCATCTTTCGGTTGGGTGGGCGGCCCGGCGCGGGGGGGGGCAGCCCACGGTACTAGGTCAGTTGGCGGTCGGGAGCTCGCCCGCCCGAATGCCGGCGACGAAGGACCGTCACGCCTCGGGAGTGAAACGGAGAGCCGGGCCGTGAGGATCCTTGCTGTCCCGAACCGGAACCATGCCGGCGATGCCTTCGGCCACTTCGACACAGTCTCCATCGCCATTGCTGTAGCTGCTCTTGCGCCAGACGGTCTCGGGGGTTCGATCTCTCATGTGCCGCACTCCCCTGCGACGTTCCTCGGTCAGGAGATGCCGGGCGGACCCGCAAAGCACGCAGGGCCGCCCGACAAAAAGGCACTTCAGGGGCTGGCCGGGAACTCGCCTGCCCGGATACCGGCGACAAAGGCCTGCCAAGCCGCCGGGGCAAAGCCGAGGGCCGGCCCGTGGGGGTCCTTGCTGTCGCGGACCGGAACGATGCCGGTGATGCCCTCGGCCACTTCGACACAGTTGTCGTTCGGGTTGCTGGCGGTTGCCTTCCTCCACTGCACAGGGAGTGCGGAGGCGACAGAGAAGTGGGTCACTTGAGCATTTCTCTCTTCTGTGTGATGAGGTTGCGCGACTCGTCGAGCGACATGGCGGTTGCCATGATCTCGTCGAACGCCTCTCGGTAGATGTCGACTTGATCCGGATCCTCAACCCAGTCACTGCTGAGCATCCCGCTGAGCAGAACCAGGTCGAGGTCGCGCTGCCGAAACTCCAGGAGTGCAAAGGGCCCTGTCATCCCGGGATGCGGCGGTGCCATGGCCGGCATGATCTGGACCTTGATGTTGGGGAGTTGGCTGAACTGCAACAGCTTGTCCAGCTGGTCGACCATCACACCCGGCGCGGCACTCATGGTGAGGGCCGCCTCGTGGATGACAGCCCACAGTTTCAGCGGATTCTCGGATCGAGTGAGGACTGACTGCCGGTTGATCCGGACCTCGACGCGTTCTTCGACGCTGGAGTTGTTTATCACGCCGCTGGCGATGATGGCGTGAGCGTACTGCCGCGTCTGGAGCAGGCCAGGGATGTAGGCGGACTCGTACGACTTGTTGCCAACGGCCGTCTCTTCAAGGCGAATCAGGTCCGTGTATAGCGGGTTCAGCTGCTCGTAGCCCGCCATCCAGCCGGGACGGTGCTTGTCCCGGAGGATCTCCACGAGGACCTCCTTGAGCTCCTCGTCGCACTCGTAGAAGTCGAGCAGAGCTCGGACGACATCAGGCTTCAGCTGGACGCGCGCGTTCTCGTACCTGCTGAGCTTCACCAGGTTGACGCCCTCAACCTGGGCGACCACCTCTTCGGCCGACAAGCTCTTCAGCTCGCGAAGCCTCCTCAGTTCAGCGGCGATGCGCCGATACCGCACAGCTGGCACTGCGACAGCCATCTACGTAACCCTCCAGAGCGTTCAGACACCAGTGTGCATGCGAGTGGTGACGGTTCGCCACCACCGACTGAAGCGTAGAGGGTGCACCTTGCCATCAGATCTGAAAGTTTTCACTTTTGGTTGACATGCCTTGTGGTGAGGCATCCACATGCTCCATGCTTTGAGTAACGAAGTGGTGGCTATGCGTGACATGCATGGCGGCTGCTACGCCACGCCCTCATGGGTGCCCCCTGCTGGACGCGTACGGGTCGCCGCTTCCGCGGCCCGGTCAACTCCACTCGCGTGTTTGGAAGGTGCTTTCGCCGTGTCCTCCCACTCCTCCACCACCTGGCTGCCGCGCAGCCGCCGCGCCCCCTCCGAGGGGCGTTCCCTTCTCGCCTCGTTCCTCGCCTCCGTCCCGAACGGGAACCAGTTCCTCGACTCGGGGCTTCTGATCGTCTCGGAGCTCGTGACCAACGCCCTCCTGCACGGCACGCCGCCGGGGCACCGCATCTACCTCTCCCTCGACCTCGACTTCGACCCGGACTTCACCCCCGACCCCACCTTCCTGCGCATCGAGGTGCACGACGCCCGGCAGGACCGCGAGCCCGTCCTGCGTGCCCTCACCCTCGACGGCGAGGCCGGGCGCGGCCTGCACCTCGTCAAGTCCCTGGCCAAGGAGACGGGTTGCTCCCCGCGTCAACCGATCGGCAAGATCGTCTGGTGCGAGGTGGCCGCGTGAGGGCCGATCACGACATCCGCGTGGAGGTCCCGGGCCACCGCCCGCCCGCCGTCCACACCCTCAGCGACGACGCCCTCGAACGGATCTGGGCCTCGGTTTGCCACCTCCCCATGTCCCGCTTCGAGCACTACGTACTGGAGCGCCGCCTCACCGGCCCCTGCGCCCGGCGCGACATCGTCCGCGACCTCGCCGACGCCCCTGTCCTCACTCTCCCCCTCGGCGACCGCGAGATCCGCATCAGCTGGGCGGCGGACACGGCCCGGTAGCCGTCCCGGCCCGGACTCCACCGCATCGCCGGGCCGCTGCGCCCCGACGGCGGCCGTAGCCACTCCCCCGCGTGAGAAGTCGGCCGACCCGACTTGTCACCCCGCACCCCCCCAGGCGCTTATAAAAAAAAACGAGCCCCCCACACCCAAACCCCTA
>NZ_JBHXTL010000194.1:5514-5985 GCF_042677365.1 Kitasatospora sp. NPDC127116 | reverse complement strand
GGGGGGGGCAGTGGGCGGGTTTGGGGGCCGGGCGGGTAACCCCCCTCTGGGGGGGGGGGGGGCGCCGGGGGGGGGGGGTTCCCCACCCCCCGGGTTTTTTCTGGGGCCCCCCCTTTTTCACACGCCGAACCACACCAAGGCGCCGCGCCCCGAGTCGGCCCCCGGGTCACAACAACTCCCCACCGCACCACCCGCCCCCATGCGAAACGTCGGCCGGCCCGACTTCCCACGCCAAACCACACCCAAGGCACCCCGCTCGGAACCGCCGCCCCGATCACCACCACCCCCGCCGCACCAACCGCCCCCGCACGAAAAGTCGACTGTTCAAGGGCGGTGAGGCCGACGAGCAGGTGCGCCACCCACCCCCGGGGGGGGGGTGGGGCGGGGCGGCCAGGCGCGCCCCCCCCCCCCCCCCCCCCCCACACCCCCCCCCCCCCCCACCCCCCCCCCCCCCCCCCCCCCGCCCCCCCG
>NZ_JBHXTL010000194.1:0-5504 GCF_042677365.1 Kitasatospora sp. NPDC127116 | reverse complement strand
CCTGGGTTCACGGGGGGTGCGGCCGACGAGCTGGTGCGCCACCCCCCCCCGCGCGAGCAGTCGGCGGGTCCGACTTCTCGCGCCGAACCGCGCCGAGCAGCACTTCGCCGCCGCCCGGTCAGAGCCACCCCCGCCGGGCAGCCTGCACCCCGGCCTGGAACCGGGTGGTGGCGCCCAGGTGCGCCAGCAGGGTGGACACCCGGCGCACCACGGTGCGCCGCCCCAGCCCTAGCCGGCGGGCGATGGCGTCGTCCGTCGCCCCTCCCGCCATCAACGTGAGGATCCGCCGGTCGCGTTCGTCGACCCGCAGGTCGACCTCGGCCATCGACGCGGGCACCGCCAGGCGCCACAGCGTCTCGAACACCGCCGTGAGCGCGTTCAGCAGCCCGGAGGGCCGGATCAGCAGCGACACCACCCCCGGCCGGTCGTCGGCGGGCAGGGTGACGATGGCCAGGTCGTCGTCACCGATGGCGAGTTTGAGCGGCGGCTCGTCCAGGGTGCGGGCCTGCTCACCCGCCTCGATCATCCGCGCCATGTTGGGCCCGACCACCGGATCCTGGAACGCGCAACCCTGGTAGATCACGCGGTAGTTGACGCCCGCCGCCATCCGGCGCCGCTGCAGCACCTCCTGGTCGAGGTAGTGGGCGGGGCTGCCGGAGTACGGCGGCACGTCGATGACCCGTAGCTGGTGGCGGGCCGCGAGTTGGAGGCGGCGGCTGGCGGCCAGCACCTCGGCGGGGTCCTCGACCACCTCCAGGGCGCCGTAGCTGCCGGTGTCGCGCCGCGCGAAGCGGTAGAGCCGTTCCAGTTCGGCGCCGGCCCGGCGGGCGGTGGCCTGGCGCAGCGCGTCGTGCTGCAGCACGGCTTCCACCACCCGGGCGGGTGGCAGCGCCTCCCAGGCGTGGTCGCGGTCGTCGGCGCTGTCGGTGGTGTCGAAGGCCACCGCGACGCCCTCGTCGGCGAGGTCGCGCAGGACGGCGAGGACGGCGTCCTCGTCCAGGCCGCTCTCGCGGGCGAGTTCGGGCACGCGGGCCCGTGGCCGGCCGACCAGGCCGTGGTAGACGCGGCCGCGTTCGGAGTCCGGTTCCAGCACGTCGTGCACGACGCCCCCCAGTCATCGTGTCCCGCCACCATGTCATGTCCAGGGCAGGCTCGGGGGAGCCTACCCACCCCTGCGGCGCACATGCGCCAGTGGCCCAGGTGCGCCGCCGGGGGCCCTGGCGTCGGGGCGGGGCCACTGGCAAGAGTTGTCGGCGATCAGTCAGATCGCCGAGGATCACCGAAGACCGCCAAAGGTCGCTGAAGGTCGAGGACGCCCATGCCCCCTGCCCGGCTCCGGCGCGCCCGCGCGGCACTCGCCGCCCTGGCCGCCTGCCTGCTCCCGCTCGCCGCGACGCCCGCGGCCTCCGCCGCCCCCGCACCCGCGGCGCCCGCAGCCCCCGCAGCGGCCGCCGTACGCGCCGAGGCCGCCGTACGGGCCGACGCCGACGCGCCGCCGCCGCTGACCGACGGCTTCGGGCTGACCCAGGTCGGCGCCGCCACCGGCACCGCCACCAACTTCGTCGTCACCGTCACCACGGCGAAGGTCGCCGGGCCGCACACCATCCGCATCCTGCTGCCCGCCGACTACGCGCAGCGGCCGGACAAGCGCTACCCGGTGCTGTACTTCCTGCACGGCGCCTCGGACAACCCGAGCGACCCGGCCCTGGCCTACCCCGCGCTGACCGCCGCCCAGTCGATGATCACCGTCATCCCGGACGGCGGCCTGCGCGGCTGGTACACCGACTGGCTCGACCAGAACACCGCCGCCGGCGCCCAGAACTGGGAGACCTTCCACCTCACCCAGGTCCTGCCGTTCGTCGACGCCAACCTGCGCACCCGCACCGACCGCGCCCACCGGGCCGTCGGCGGGCTGTCCATGGGCGGCTTCGGCGCCCTGCACTACGCCCAGGACCGCCCCGACCTGTTCGGCCAGGTCCTCACCATGTCCGGCGCCAACGACCTCTCCACCGACGAGATGATCATCCGCGGCGCCGTGGTCGCCACCCTCACCAACGCCGGCACCGTGCTCTGCGGCCCCAGCGACGGCCACCCCTGCGGCCTGGACTTCGGCCCCACCGTCTCCAGCGACGCCGTCTTCGGCACCCCGTACCCGGTGTTCAACGCCGACTGGCGCTGGAACGCCGCCGACCCCGTCGCGCGCGCGGGCCTGCTGGAGCACACCGGCATCACCGTCTACACCGGCAACGGCAACAACAACCCCGCCGACATGGAGTTCTGGGCCGAGGGCACCGCCAAGCGCCTCAAGCAGCGCCTGGACGCGCTCGGCCTGCCGTACCGCTACGTCGGCTACGGCGACGGCACCGGCTGGGGCGCCGACTGCCACGGCGGCCACACCCCGGGCTGCTGGGCGCAGGACCTCGCGGACTACGTCCCGCGCCTGGAGGCGGCCTTCGCCGCCGCGCCCTGAGCCCTGGCCCCGCACCTCTCCCCCGACGAAAGGAAACCCCTTGCCCACCACGACCCCCGGCCGTACGGCGCCCTGGCTGCGCCTGTTCGCGGCCCTCCTGGTGACCTGTTGCGCCGCCCTGGGCCTGACCGCCGCGCCCGCCCGCGCCGCCGCGGCCACCCCGGAGGCCGCGCCGGCCCCGCTCGCCGCCTGCGCCTCGCCGCAGCAGTGCCTGACCATCAAGTCGCTCAGCAACGGGCGCCAACTCGACGTCCAGAACGGCAACATGGGCGACGGCGCCTACATCGTCACCAACTCCGCCCCCGGCTACCACCAGTCCTGGCGGCTGAACGTCGACCCGTCCGACTCCTCCTTCACCATCGTCAACAACGACACCGGCAAGTGCATCGACCTGGCCTTCTTCACCCCGGCGCTGCGCCAGCAGAGCTGCGCCGGGCAGGCCAGCCAGCGCTGGTACTTCCAGCCCGCGGCGGCCGGCGGCGCGGACTCGTTCATGATCCGCCACGCCGGTGACAACACCTGCCTGGACCTGCTGCTCGGCGGCAACTACGACGACGCCTGGACCGACCAGTACAGCTGCAACGGCACCGTCAACCAGCAGTGGTCCACCGGCTTCGCCCAGGCCGCCCGCAACCTGGCCGTCGACCACGGCGCCAAGCAGTGCCAGAAGGACCCCTCCAGCTGCTCCTGGGCCACGAAGAGCGAGGCCCCGGCCGCGCCGCTGCCGCGCACCTGCGCCTCCGCGGTCTGGTTCAACAACACCAGCAGCGCCGTCCAGCAGTCCTTCGCGGTCACCGACGACAGCGGCTGGTCCAACACCATCGGCGCCGACATGGGCACCCAGATGTCCGCCGGCGCCCCCGGCAACGTCCTGACCGGGACGATCAGCTCCTCGCTGAAGTACAGCAACGAATGGCACGGGTCGCGGAGCGTCAACAACAGCGTGACCGTCACCGTCCCGACCCAGCAGTACGGCTGGGTGACGCTCGCCAAGATCGCCCGCAAGGTCACCGGCACCTGGACCTTCGACGCCCACGGCATCCCGTGGACCGCCGAGGACACCGTCACCGTCCCGCTCAGCTCCGACCCCACCGCCGGCGCCACCCTCTACATCGCCAACACCAGCGCGACGTTCAGCAGCTGCTCCTGACACCGCGCCCGCTCCACGGCCGCCGCCCGCGCACCGCGCCGGGCGGCGGCCCGCGTTTCCGGCCGGTCGGCAGGGCCGTCCGGACGTGCGCCGCCGCGCAACCCGCCGTACAGTGCCCCGGCCCACCCCGCCCGCACGGCCGTGACCTGCGCATTCACCCGAAGCTGCGGGCGGACGGACCTCTGGCTAGCCTGGTCGTCGGGTGGGTGCGAAGCATCGCCGTACCCACCGGCCCCCGGAGGCCCAGCAGCCGGTGCGACCCACAGAGACCCACAAGGACCCACAAGGACCCACAGGGTTTCCGGCGTCATCCGCGGAAGAGCCCGCGCACCTCTCGGACCACCTCACAAGGGACAACCCGCATGAGAGTGACAACCATGTCTCCTGCCAAGCGCATCGCGACCGCGGCCGTCACCGCCGTCCTGCTGGGCGCCACCCCCGGCCTCGCCACGGCCGCCGCTCCGCCGACCGCGCTCCCCTCCCAGCCGACCGGCGAATGGCACCAGTTCAAGATCTACCCGCTCGACCTCCCGGCCAGGAACCTGGACGTCGACAGCGCCGGCAGGGCCGTCGTGGCCGTCGTCGACCCCGAGAGCGCACGCCAGCAGTGGAACCTGAGCAACATCGGCGGGCTGCCGCTCATCGAGAACAGGGCGACGGGCACGTGCCTGACCGCGCCGGACGACACCCTGGACGCCGTCACCGTCCGGGCCTGCGACAAGAACAACCCGAACCAGCGGTGGGACGTGCACTACGTGACGTCCGGCCAGGTGGCGATCTCACCGAAGGCCCACCCCCGCCTCGCCCTCACCGGGGGCACCCAGGCCGGCAGCAACAAAGCCCTCCTGCGGACCTACGCGGCGCAGGACAACCAGCAGTGGTCCATGCGCTCCGTGAAGTAGCGGCCCCGTCCCGGGCGGCCCCCGCCCCCGGCAGGCCCTTCGACGCCCGCGGCACGCCCGTGACCTGCGTGTTCCCTCGGAGCTGCGGACGGACCGACCTCTGGCTAGCCTGGTCGGGTGGACACGAAGCACCTCCGTGCCCACCGGGCCCCGGCGACCGGGCGGCGAGTGATCCACCCCCTCGCATCCACCTCCTCGCATCCACCCCCGGCCCGCCCCACGGCCCCGTGACCCCGCGGGGCTTCCGGCGCCACCCGCCGAGGAACCCGCACGCCTCTCGGACACCCCACAAGGGAAAACACATGAGAGTGACAACCATGTCTCCTGCCAAGCGCATCGCGACCGCGGCCATCACCGCCGTGCTGCTGGGCGGCACGCCCGGCCTGGCGACGGCGGCCACCGGAACGGCCGGCTCCCAGGCCGCGCCGCAGGCGACGCAGCCGTCCAAGCAGACCGACACCTGGAACCAGCTCCGGGTCTGGCCGCGGGGCGACACCACGGCCAGGAACCTGGAGGCCGGCCGCGGCGGCCGGGTCGTCGTGGCCGCCCCCGAGCGCAACAACGACCGCCAGCAGTGGAGCCTGAGCACCGTCGCCGGGAAACAGCTCATCAAGAACAAGGCGACGGGCACCTGCCTGACCGCGCCGAGCGGCTCCCGCGGCTCCGTCACGCTCCGGCCCTGCGACCAGAACGACATGAACCAGCAGTGGACCGTGCGGAACGTGGGGCAGGGCAAGGTCAGGATCTCCCCCGCCACCCACCCCGACCTCGCCCTCACCGGCGGCACCAGGCTCGGCAGCGCCGTCGCCCTGCGGATGTACGACGGGGCGCGCTCCCAGCAGTGGAGCACGGTCCCGCCGGGATCCTGAGCCCCCGGACGGCCGCCGGCCCGTTCGCCGCGCATGGCCCTGCCCGACCGGTCGGGCAGGGCCCATCGCCGTGTACACCCCACCACAGAGCGAATTGAGACCCGAAGTGAGCC
>NZ_JBHXTL010000193.1:0-13529 GCF_042677365.1 Kitasatospora sp. NPDC127116 | reverse complement strand
GCCCCCGGCACTGCGTCTGCCGGGGGCTCTCGGTGTTCGGTGGTCCGGTGTCCGGTGGGCGGTTCAGCAGCTGCCGGTGGCGGTCGGGGTGGGGGAGGGCTTGGTGGCCAGGGCGAGGGCGGCGGCCGCCTGGGTCTCGTCCAGCAGGGCGTTGTAGCTGTCGCCGATCACGAAGTCCACGGTGGTGTCGGTGCGGGCGTCGGCGGTGACGGCGGCACCGGCGATCTGCGAGCCGACCAGGGTGCCCGCGCCGGCACCGGCCGGACCGGCGATCACCTGGGCGGTGCCGGGCACCTTCTTGTCCAGTTCGGCCGGGGCGTTGCCGACCTTGCCGATGACGAAGCCGCGCTTCTTGAGCTCCTCGGCCGTCCGGCCGGCCAGACCGGCCTTGGTGGTGGCGTTGTAGACGTTCACGGTGACCGCGGTGGCCTGCGGGACGGCGTGCGGGTCGCCCTGCGCGGCGGCGGGCGCGTCGGCGGCGCCCGGGGTGGCGCCCGGCGTCGGGGCTGCCAGCGCCTTGCCGGACGGGGTCGCGCAGGCCTGGGCCGAGGCGTTCTTGTTCCTGCCGGTGAAGATGTCGTACAGCTGCACGCCGCCGAGCGCGATCAGGGCCAGGGCGAGCAGGCCGGCGAGCGCGGCGATCACCTTGCGGCTCTTCTTCGGAGGCCGGCCCAACCGCGGGTAGGTGTTGCCGGTGACGCGGTACTGCTTCCCCTTGAGGCCTTGGGGAGTCAACATGCTCACGGTTTGTCTCCCCCTCGTGCCAGGGCGGGGTCGGGATGACGGATCGGCCGGGTGGGGACTTCCCCCGGTGCGGGCGGAATCCCCTGGTCGCGGCCGTAGTCAGCAGCGTAGTGCCGTACGGCCTCGAAGGTACTAAACGATCATCATCTGGCGTACCCCGGTACCCGAAAGGGGGTACCGGGGTACGCGCGGACCGCCCTCCGCCGGATGGCGAGGGGGCGGTCCGGAAAGCCCGTGGCGGCCCGACGGCCCGGTGACCGGGTCCGTCACTCCATTTCGAGGACGCGGGCGTGCAGCACCTGGCGCTGCTGCAACGCGGCCCGGACGGCCCGGTGCAGGCCGTCCTCCAGGTAGAGGTCGCCGTGCCACTTCACCACGTGGGCGAAGAGGTCCCCGTAGAACGTCGAGTCCTCGGCCAGAAGGGTTTCGAGGTCGAGTTGGCCCTTGGTGGTCACCAGCTGGTCGAGCCGCACCGGGCGCGGGGCGACGTCAGCCCACTGGCGGGTGCTCGTCCGGCCGTGATCCGGGTACGGCCGCCCATTGCCGATGCGCTTGAAGATCACACGGAAAGCCTACCGTTCGGACGGCGGATGGCGCAGCAGCCGCGACGCCGCCACGCGCGCCGGTGTGAACTGCGCATGGACGAATGCAGCTGTTTGATGGGAAATGTCGCGAACATCGCCCGGTGCCGATCGGGTTCCGCGCCGATGCAGAAGCGTTCCGAAGCGTTCCGATCCGCTCAGGAGTGTGCACCGATGTCCTCCGACCCCACCCCGCCGGCCGTCCGGGAGATCGCCGACGGGTACGCCTTCACCGGTCCCGCCCTCGACCTCGGCGCCGTGCTGCTGGACGGCACCGCGTACCCGGACGCCCAGGTGCGCATCCCGCTGGGCGTGCTCAACCGGCACGGGCTGGTCGCCGGGGCCACCGGCACCGGGAAGACCAAGACCCTCCAGCTGATCGCCGAACAGCTCTCCGGGCAGGGCGTGCCGGTGTTCCTCGCCGACATCAAGGGGGACGTCTCCGGCATCGCCGCGCCCGGGGCGCCGAGCGAGCGGACCGGCGCCCGGGCCGCCGAAGTGGGGCAGCGGTGGTCGCCGCAGGGCTGCCCGGCCGAGTTCTACTCGCTCGGCGGACAGGGCGCCGGCATCCCGGTCCGGGCCACCGTCACCAGCTTCGGACCGCTGCTGCTGGCCAAGGTGCTCGACCTGAACGAGACCCAGGAGTCCTCGCTCAGCCTGGTGTTCCACTACGCCGACGGCAAGGGCCTGGAGCTCTACGACCTCAAGGACCTCACCGCCGTGATCGCCTTCCTCGCCTCGCCCGAGGGCAAGGAGGAGCTGCGGACCATCGGCGGGCTCTCCGCGGCCACCGCCGGAGTCATCCTGCGCGCGCTCACCGTGCTGGAGAACGAGGGGGCCGGGGCGTTCTTCGGCGAGCCCGAGTTCGACACCGCCGAGCTGCTGCGGACCGCTCCGGACGGCCGGGGCGTCGTCTCGGTGCTGGAACTGCCCGCCGTGCAGGACCGGCCGCGGCTGTTCTCCACCTTCCTGATGTGGCTGCTCGCCGACCTCTACCAGGAGCTGCCCGAGGTGGGCGACCTCGACAAGCCCAAGCTGGTGTTCTTCTTCGACGAGGCTCACCTGCTGTTCAAGGGCGCCTCCAAGGCCTTCCTGGAGGCGATCACCCAGACCGTGCGGCTGATCCGCTCCAAGGGCGTCGGCATCTTCTTCGTGACCCAGACGCCGCGGGACGTGCCGTCCGACGTGCTGGCGCAGCTGGGCAACCGGGTGCAGCACGCGCTGCGCGCCTTCACCCCGGACGACGCCAAGGCGCTCAAGGCCACCGTCTCGACCTTTCCGCGCTCCTCGTACGACCTCGGCGCGGTGCTGACCTCGCTGGGCACCGGCGAGGCCGTGGTCACCGTCCTCTCCGAGAAGGGCGCGCCGACGCCGGTCGCGGCGACCAGGCTGCGGGCGCCGCAGTCGCTGATGGGGCCGATCGGGGCGACGGCCCTGCAGGCGGTGGTGGACGCCTCGCCGCTGACGGCGCGCTACCGGGACGCGATCGACCGGGAGTCGGCGTACGAGAAGCTGGCGGCGCGTGCCCCGCGGCCCCAGGCGGCGCCCACCGGTCCTTCTCCCTCGGCGCCTGCTGAGCGGGCGCCGGGGCGGGAGGCGCCGAGGGAGAAGGAGGGTGCGGGCGGGCTGCTCGGATCGCTGCTGAGCAACCCGACCGTGAAGTCCTTCGCGCGCTCGGCCGGGAAGCAGCTCGGGCAGGAGATCTCGCGCAGCCTGTTCGGGACGTCCAAGCGGCGGCGCTGACCGGTCGGGCGGGGCGCCCGTCGGTGGGGCGGTGCGCCGGCCGGTCAGGCGGAGAGCGCGGCGCCGATCCGGTCCAGGGAGGACAGCCGCATCAGGCCGTAGTTGTAGAACTCCACCTCGGGGACGCCGAGTTCGCGCAGGATGGTGATCTTGGCGGCGAGGTTCTCCGGGCCGTCGCAGTCGGAGGACATCGGGCGCAGGATCACCGCCAGGGACTGCGGGCGGACGCCGTGCAGGGCGAAGGCGGCGACCTTCTCCCGGACCGCCTCCGGGGTCCTCGCGTAGCCGAGGGTCTCGATCCGGTCGACGGCCCCGGCGAGGGCGGGCAGGTCGATGCCGGCGAGCCAGCCCGTGCCCGGGCCGCCGCCGTCCATGAAGGTCAGCCGCATGCCGTGCCGCCGGGCCTGCTCGGCGAGGTCGGCGGCCAGCGCGGTGACGGTGGTGGCGGAGGCGTCCACGTAGGCGGCGAAGGCGCCGTCGGCGAGGGTGCTCAGGTCGGCGGGCTCGGCGGCGGCGGACTCGTCGGCCAGCCGGCGGCGCAGCTCGGCGCGGACCGCCGCGGCCACCGCCTCGGCCGGGACCCCGGCGCGGGTGGCGGCGGAGCGGCAGTGCGGGCAGAAGCAGACCCCGAGCAGGGCCTCGGCGGTCGGGCCCAACTCCTCGAAGTAGCGCTCGTGGTGGTAGCCGTGGCGCAGTCCGTGGAAGTGCAGGGACTCGGCGCGGATCGCGTCCACGCCGTACCGGGCCAGTTCGGCGACCAGGGTCAGCGCGTACTCCCGGACCTCCGGGTGCGCCGGGCAGAGTTCGGTGAGGTGGCGGTCGCCGAAGGCGTTGGCCGGGGCGCAGTCGGGGTGGGTGAAGCCGAGCCGGTCGTTGTGGCAGAAGACCGTCCAGGCGTGCAGCTTCAGCCCGCGGCGGCGGGCCTCCTCGGCGGCCTCGGCGAAGGGGTCGCGGTCGCCGATCGCGGTGGACGGCGCGGGGGCCAGCCGGCGGCCCCGCCAGGCGGCCGGGTCGGGGCGGAAGTACGCCGCGCCCGGCTCCAGGTAGCGGACCACCCGGCGGGGGTTGTGCGGGAAGACGTCGCGGGCCTCGTGGTAGACCGAGGCGAGGGTGACGCCGCCGACCCCGGCGCGGTCGGTGAGGTTGCCGAAGAAGGTGTCGGCGCCCTCGTCGAGCAGGTCGGTGGCGAAGGCGAGGACGGACGACTCCATGGTGCGGCTCCGGAGCTGGGGGAGGGTGAGCCGTCCACGCTAGCCGCAGGGGTGGGATTGGTCTATACCTGATGGTCCGGACGGGAATCGCCGGACACGCCCTACAGGCCGAGCTCGTCCAACTGCTTGAGCAGGGCGGATCCGGGGCCGGTCGGGGCGGTCCCCTGCGGCGCGGCGGGCTTCGCGGCCGACCGGTCGCGGAGCAGGACGGCGGCGGCCAGTCCGCCGATCAGCCCGCCGAGGTGGCCCAGCCAGCTGACGCCCGGGGTGACGGGCAGGACCCCGATCAGGATGGTCGAGTAGACCACCGCGACGACGATGCCGACCACCGCGTCCAGCACGTTGCGGTCCAGGAGCCCGCGCAGCACCACGTAGCCGAGGTAGCCGTAGACCATGCCGCTCGCGCCGGCCGTCACCGTGTTCGGGCTCTCCAGCAGCCAGACCAGCAGCCCGCCGGACACCGTGATCACCAGGCTGGCCAGCAGGAACTTCCTCATGCCCCGGTAGGCGGACAGGAAGCCGAGCACGAACAGCGGCCAGGAGTTGGCCTCGATGTGGCTCCAACTGAAGTGCAGGAACGGCGAGGTGAACATCTCCGGGAGGTCCCCGACCTGCTCCGTGCGCAGGCCGAACTCCCGCGACAGCCCGTAGTCGTCCAGCCAGTTGAGCACCTGCACCGACCAGATGACGGCCTGGATGCCGAGCATGGTGAGCAGCGCGCGGCGGGAGTCGGCGAACAGCTGGGCGATTTTGGCGGCCATGCCCCGACTCTAGGGGCGCCGGAAGCGTACGTGCACCCCATTACAGTGACTCGTGTCGTTCCGACCGTGAGATCCGATCGTGGGATCCGACCGTGAGAGGTGACCAGCCCATGAGCAAGCGCGCGCCGCTGCCGTACGAGTTCCTTCCGCAGGTGCCGTCCTTCCCGCTGAGCAGCCAGGACATCACCGAAGGCGCCACGCTGGGCCGGGAGTTCATCCACGCCGGCGGCAACCTCTCGCCGCAGCTGGCCTGGTCGGGCCTGCCGGAGGGCACCCGGAGCATCGCGGTCACCTGCTACGACCCGGACGCGCCGACCGGCTCCGGCTGGTGGCACTGGCTCGCCCTCGGCCTGCCCGCCGACACCACCGGGCTGCCGCGCGGCGCCGGCTCCTCCGACGCCGACCTGCCCGGCGAGGCCTCCTTCCACGGCCGCAACGACTTCCCGGGCAACCAGTACGACGGCGCCGCCCCGCCGCCCGGCGCCCCGCACCGCTACGTCTTCGCGGTGCACGCGCTGGACGTCGAGAAGCTGGACGTCGCCGCCGACACCCCGCCCGCCCAGGTGGGCTTCCACCTCACCTTCCACACCCTGGGCCGGGCGCTGCTGACCGCCGAGTACGGGGTCTGACCCTTGGCGATATCCGATCGTCCGGTCGAGGTCTGGCGGCTGCCCGAGGAGGAGTGGAAGGCCGGCCGCCGGGCCGTGACCTGGACGGTGGGGCCGGACGGGGAGCTGGCCGTCCTGGTGGTGCCGGAGCAGTGCACGGCACCGGCCGGGTCCTGGCCGGAGGTCCGGTTCCCGTACGAGGCCGAGGTGGTCGTGACGGGCCCCCGCGGGGAGTGGCGGGTGCCGCTGTCCGGGGTCGACCGCTCGCCGGACCACCTTGCGCTGCTGCCGGGCGGCCGGCTGCTGCTGGTCGAGGCCCGCGCCGAGCAGGACGGGGAGGAGTGGCGGCCCAACGGCTTCGTGTACGGGCCCGACGGGACCCCCGGCCGGGAACTCCTCCTCGGCGACGACACGCCCGTGCTGGTGACCGACCGGGACGGCCGGATCTGGATGGCCTACGGGGACGAGGGCATCTACGGCGACCACCCGATGTCCTGCGCGGGACTCCGGGGCGCCGACACCCACGGCCGGGTGGTGTGGAGCCCGGACCACCCGAAGGACCTGCCCGGGTACCCCCTGGAGGGCCTGGCCGGAGCGACCGAGGGACGGTGCGCCTGGCTGGCCTGGTACCCGGGCTCCTCGGGCAGCTACCTCACCCGGATCGAGGCGGCCGACGGGACCTCGTCCACGGTGCCGTGCCCGGTCCGGCTGCCGGTCGGCTTCGCGGTCCGCGCCCGGGAGGGCGTCTTCCTGTCCCGGGGCGGGGAGCTGACCTGGCACCTGCTGGTCGGCAAGCAGTGGAAGCAGACCGGGAAGCGCAGGCCGGACGTGCCCGGCGAGCTCGACCGCCGCCGTGCCTACGGCCGGGACGGCGTGCTGTGGTTCAGGTCCGGCAACGGCTGGTACCGGGTCGAGGTCTAGGACCGGCCCTGGGACCGGCCCTGGGCCGGGTCCGGACCGCCCCCGTCCGGCGCCCCCGCCGCGTGCTCGGCGCGGGCCGCCAGTTCGCGCAGGTGCTCGCGCAGCGCGGGCGGCTCGTGCACCTCGAAGGCGCAGTCCAGCGAGAGCAGCCGCATCGCCGTCCACTCCAGGGAGTCGGTGCGGGAGCGGAGCCGGCAGCTGTGCTCGTCGATCGGCTCGACCTCGGAGTCGCCCGGCCGGAGACTGCGGCGGACCCGCTCGGCCGGGGCGTGCACGGTGGCGACCACGGTGCCGCTCGGTGACGGGCGGTGCAGCTTGCCCGCCACGTAGGCGGCGGCGTCCTCGGCGGGGAGCGGGCGCGGGGTGAAGCGGACGCCGGTGGCGGCCGGGCCGCTCAGCCGGTCGACCCGGAAGAGCCGCCAGTCCTCGCGGTCCAGGTCGTAGCCCACCAGGTACCAGCGGCGGCCGACCGAGACCAGCCGCTCGGGCTCGACCTGCCGCCTGGTCTCGGCCCCGTCGTACGCCCGGTAGCCGAAGCGCAGCCGCTCCCGGGCGGTGACGGCGCGGGCGAGCACGGTGAGGTCCTCCGGGTCGACGGTCGGGCCGTCCCCGGTGAGCAGCGGCACGGTGGCGGAGTTGAGCGTCCCGACCCGCTGCCGCAGCCGGCCCGGCAGCACCTGGAGCAGCTTGCCGAGCGCCCGTACCGAGGCCTCCTCGATGCCGACCACGGCGTGCCCGGCCGCGGCGCGCAACCCGACCGCGATGGCCACCGCCTCCTCGTCGTCCAGCAGCAGCGGGGGCATCGCCGTGCCCGCGACCAGCCGGTAGCCGCCGTCCGGGCCCATGCTGGCCCGCACCGGGTAGCCGAGCTCGCGCAGCCGGTCGATGTCGCGCCGGATGGTGCGGGGGCTGACGCCGAGCCGCTCGGCGAGTTCGCTGCCGGGCCACTCGCGCGGGGTCTGGAGCAGGGACAGGAGGCTCAGCAGCCGGGCCGGGGTGTCGCTCATGGCGTCCAGCATGCCCGACCAACTGGGACAGGTTCTGACCTACACGGCCGTTACTGTCGCGGACGTGGAGAAGAGCGGCGTGGACGTGCAGAAGAAAAAAGAGGAGACCGCAATGAGCACCGCGGCAGCGGACCGGCGGAGGTGGATCGCGCTGACGATCGTGATGGTGGCCTCCTTCATGGACCTGGTGGACGTCACCATCGTCAACATCGCCATCCCGAGCATCCAGCAGGACACCGGCGCCTCCTTCAGCGCCATCCAGTGGGTGACCGGCGGCTACGCGCTGGCCTTCGCGATCGGGCTGATCACCGGCGGTCGGCTGGGCGACATCCACGGCCGCAAGCGGGTGTTCCTGATCGGGATCGGCGGCTTCACGCTGGCCTCGGCGCTGTGCGGGCTGGCCTCCGGCCCGGAGATGCTGGTCGCGACCCGGCTGCTCCAGGGCGGGACGGCGGCGCTGATGGTGCCGCAGGTGCTGTCGATCATCCACGCGACCTTCCCGGCGGAGGAGCGCGGCAAGGTGTTCGGCCTGTTCGGCGCGGTGGTCGGGCTGGGCGCGGTCTCCGGCCCGCTGATCGGTGCGCTGCTCACCGAGTGGGACCTGTTCGGTCTGGCCTGGCGGCCGATCTTCCTGATCAACCTGCCGGTCGGCATCGCCGGTCTGCTGCTCGGCCGCCGCTTCATCGACGAGTCGAAGGCCGACCAGGCGCTGAAGCTGGACCTGGTGGGCGTGGCGCTGGCCAGCCTCGGCCTGCTGATGCTGATCTACCCGCTGACGCACGGCCGGGAGGCCGGCTGGCCGCTGTGGGGCTACCTGTCGATGGCCGGGAGCCTGCCGGTGTTCGCGCTGTTCGTGGTGTACGAGAAGGTCAAGACGCGGCGGGACGGCTCGCCGCTGGTGGAGCTGGCGCTGTTCCGGGTGAAGTCCTTCGCGGCCGGCATCTGCGTGCAGCTGGCCTTCGGCGTGGCGCTCGGCATCTACTTCCTGGTCTGGACCCTCTACATGCAGGTGGGCCTGGGCTGGAGCCCGCTCAAGGCCGGTGCGACCGGCATCCCGTTCTCGATCGCGGTCTCCACGGCGGCCGGACTGTCGGTGCAGAAGCTGGTGCCGCGGTTCGGCCGGAAGGTCCTGCAGACCGGCGCGCTGGTGATGGCGGCGGGCGTGCTCGTCTACATCTGGGAGGCGGACCGGTACGGGACGGCGATCACGACCTGGCAGATGGTGCTGCCGCTGGTGGTGATGGGTCTCGGGATGGGTCTGATCGTCGCGCCGATCACCGACGCGGTGCTGGCGGAGGTGCCGCGCGAGCACGCCGGTTCGGCGTCCGGGCTGATCAACACCGTGCAGCAGGTGGGCAACGCGCTCGGGCTCGGCCTGGTGTCGGTGGCCTTCTTCGGGGCGATGGACGACGTGGTCGCGCCGCAGGCGGTCGGGGCGGCGTTCGGCGGGGCCTTCGTGAACGCGATGTGGTGGGTCGCCGGGGTGCTGCTCGCCGTCTTCCTGCTGATGTTCGCGCTGCCGCGGCGGCGCAAGGCGGCCGGGGCCGTGGCCGGCTCCACCGCCGAGGAGCGGGAGCCCGTCCTGATCTGACGGAGCGCTCCCGTTCGCGGGCCCCGGTCGCGCGGCGCGGCCGGGGCCCGCGTCGCGCTCCGGGAGGGCCCGGCCCCGACGCGGTCGGCCGGGTGGGTCGACCGTTGGCACGGGCGGCCGGGCCGTCGGTCAGCGCGCACCGGTCGGGGCGGGGGCGGCGGTCGTACGGGTGGTGGTGCGCGGCTTGGCGGCGGCCTTGGCCTCCTTCGCGACGCGCTTCATCTCCTGCTTGAACTCACGTACCAGGGTGAGGGATTCGGGGCCGGTGATGTCCGCGACCGAGCGGTGCGCCCCCTCCTCGCCGTACGCCCCGGCCGCCTCGCGCCAGCCCTCCGGCCGCACCCCGTACTGCTTGCCGAGCAGGGCCAGGAAGATCTGCGACTTCTGCTTGCCGAAGCCGGGCAGGGCGTTGAGCCGGCTGAGCAGCTCCTTGCCGGTGCGGACGTTCTTCCACAGCGCCGCGGCGTCGCCGTCGTACTGCGCGACGAGGAACTGGCAGAGCTGCTGCACCCGTTTGGCCATCGCGGCCGGGTAGCGGTGCACCGCGGGCTTCGCGGAGAGGAGCGCGACGAACTCCTCCGGGTTGTAGGTGGCGATCTCGTGGGCGTCCAGGTCGTCGTGGCCGAGGCGCTGCGCGATGGTCAGCGGGCCGGTGAACGCCCACTCCATCGGGACCTGCTGGTCCAGCAGCATGCCGACGAGCGCGGCGAGCGCACTCCGTCCGAGCAGTTCGTCGGCCTCGGGCTGTTGTGCGAGCCGAACGGTGACGTTCACGGGCTTGCCCTCCTCGGAGTTGACGTCTGGTCGGCGCCCAGTCTGGTGGACGCGGCGTTGGCGTAGAGGATCAACACGCCCGTAGCCGGGGAAGTCGTCTCTGTTCAAGGCCTTGTCAGAGCTGCATTGTTCGTTGGCGGAGCGGTTGCCGGGGGTGGCGACGGGGTGTCGCGGACAATTATTTGCCCGCGCCTGTCACATCCGGCGGATGCCCCGGGTCAGGGGAGTGTCGAACCGAACAGCCGTCGAATGGGAGCGCTCCAATGTCCGTCGCCCACACCGTCGTCACCGTCCTCGCCGCCCTCATGGTCGGCTTCTCGGCCTACTCCGTCTTCGCCGGCGCCGAGTACGTTGTGAAGCCGCTCGCCGACTACGGCGTCCCGCGCGCCTGGTGGACCTGGCTCGGCGTCGCCAAGGCGGCCGGCGCCCTCGGCCTGCTGGCCGGCCTCGCCGTCCCGGCCGTCGGCTACGCGGCCGCGGTCGGCGTGATCCTCTACTTCCTCGGCGCCGTGATCACCGTCCTCCGCGCCCGCGCCTACGCCCACGTCCCGTTCCCCCTCGTCTACATGGCGCCCACCGCCGCCTCCCTCGTCCTCGCCCTCGCGGCCTGAGCCGGGGCCGCCCGGCCCGGTGGGGCCGCCGGGCCCGCCCCGCCGCCCGGTGGAGGCGGCGTGCACGGGGAGGAGTGCGCGGGGCGGGTGTGGGGGCGTGCGTGGTGGGGGAGGGCGCTCGGCTGGGCGGGTGGCTTCGAACGGGGGGAACGAGTCATTTCATATGACTGTTTCTGTTGTGCCGGTGCGGCGAGCTGACGACGGGTCATTCTTGGTCCAATCGACGCGTCCAGAAAGGCTCGCCCGCCGTGACCCAGCCGTTCGAACTGCCGTCCTTCTACGTGCCGCACCCGGCACGCCTCAACCCCCATCTGGACGAGGCACGGGCCCACTCCACCGACTGGGCCCGGGAGATGGGGATGCTGGAGGGTTCCGGAATCTGGGATCAGGCCGACCTGGAAGCCCACGACTACGGCCTGCTCTGCGCGTACACCCACCCCGACGCCTCCGCCGAGGCGCTGTCGCTGGTCACCGACTGGTACGTGTGGGTCTTCTTCTTCGACGACCACTTCCTCGACATGTTCAAGCGCACCAACGACCGCGGTGCGGGCAAGGCCCACCTCGACCGGCTGCCGCTGTTCATGCCGGCCGACCCGGCCACCGAGCTGCCCGAGCCGGAGAACCCGGTCGAGGCGGGCCTGGCCGACCTGTGGCGGCGCACCGTGCCGGCGATGGGCGAGGACTGGCGGATCCGGTTCGCCGAGAGCACCCGGAACCTGCTCAACGAGTCGCTGTGGGAGCTCGCCAACATCAACGAGGGCCGGGTGGCCAATCCGGTCGAGTACATCGAGATGCGCCGCAAGGTCGGCGGCGCGCCCTGGTCCGCGCAGCTGGTCGAGTACGCGGCCGGCGCCGAGGTGCCGAAGGAGGTGTCGGGTTCGCGGGCGCTGCGGGTGCTGATGGACGCCTTCTCCGACGGGGTGCACCTGCGCAACGACATCTTCTCGTACCAGCGGGAGGTGGAGGACGAGGGCGAGCTGAGCAACGGCGTCCTGGTGCTGGAGCGGTTCCTGGAGTGCTCCACCCAGGAGGCCGCGGACGCGGTCAACGACCTGCTCACCTCGCGGCTCCAGCAGTTCGAGAACACCGTGTTCACCGAACTGCCGGTGCTGTTCGCGGAGACCGGGCTGGACCCGGTGGGGCGCGCCCGGGTCACGGCGTACGTCAAGGGCCTGCAGGACTGGCAGTCCGGCGGGCACGAGTGGCACCTGCGGTCCGGCCGGTACATGAACGGCGGTGGGGCGGCCGCGGGTTCGGGCGGCTCCGGAGGCGAGGTCGCTCCCGGCTCGGGCGGCGGGCCGGTGGGCCTGCCGGGCCTGCCGGGAGGGCCCGGGGGCGGCAACTGGTGGGACCAGTACGCGATCGGCGGCATCGGGACCTCGGCGCTGGACATCCTGCGCAGCACGGCCGCCGGGGTTTCGGCGGCCACGGCGGCCGTGACGGAGGGGGGCTCGACGCCGGCGGCCAAGGGCGCGGCGGGCCCGGCCGCGCGGCGGGCGCGGTCGCACGGCCACGTGCCGTACCAGGCCGTCGGGCCGTCCCTGCTGCCGGAGTTCAAGCTTCCGTACGAGCTCCGGCTGAGCCCGCACCTGGACGGTGCCCGGGAGCGCGTGATCGCGTGGGCCGAGCGGATGGGACTGCTGGCGGCTGAGCCGGGCGTTCCCGGATCCGGCATCTGGGACGCCGAGTCGATGCGCGACTACGACCTCCCGCTCTGCGCGGCCGGCCTCCACCCGGACGCCACCGCCGACCAACTCGACATCTCCTCGGCCTGGTTGGCCTGGGGCACCTGGGCCGACGACTACTACCCCCGGGCCTTCGGACGCACCCGCGACCTGGGCGGCGCCAAGGCCGCCAACGCGCGGCTGTCCCTGTTCATGCCGGTGGACGGCGCCCCCGTGCCGGAGCCCGTCAACGCGCTGGAGCGTGGCCTCGCCGACATCTGGGAGCGCACCGCCGGCCCGATGACCGTCGAGGCCAGGGGCCGGTTCCGGGTGGCGGTCGAGGCGATGCTGGACAGCTGGATCTGGGAGCTGAGCAACCAGATCCAGAACCGGATCCCGGACCCGGTGGACTACCTGGAGATGCGCCGCTCCACCTTCGGCTCCGAGCTCACCGCGAGCCTCTCCCGCCTCGGCCACGGGCAGACCGTGCCGCCGGAGGTGTACGACCACGGGTCGATGCGCGCGCTGGAGAACTCCGCGATGGACTACGCGTGCATGATGAACGACCTCTTCTCGTACCAGAAGGAGATCGAGTACGAGGGCGAGCTGCACAACGCCGTCCTGGTGGTGCAGAACTTCTTCGGCTGCGACTACGAGTCGGCGGTCCGGATCGTCGACGACCTGATGCACTCGCGGCTGGGCCAGTTCCAGCACGTGGTGCAGAAGGAACTCCCGGTCATGTACGAGGACTTCGGGCTGGAGCAGGCGGCCAGGGAGATGCTCGACGGGTACGTGGGGGAGCTGGAGAACTGGCTCGCGGGCATCCTGAACTGGCACGGGGGCTGCCTCCGGTACGCCACGGCCGACCTGGACCGGCACTTCGGCGCCGAGCGGGACCTGGTGGAGGCCTCGCAGGCCCGTCGGGCGGCCACGGCGGCGGCCGCCGAGGCGCCGGCGTCCGCCACCGCGCCGGTCCCGTCGGTCCCGTCTGTTCCGACGGTCCCGCCGCCCTCGGTGCCGCTCGGCCCGACCGGCCTGGGGACGGCCTCGCTGCGCCTGTCGGCGGGCGGCTGACGTCGGAGGGCGGCTGACGTCGGAGGGTTGCTGACGTCGGCGGGCGGGTGACGTCGACGGGCCGCACCCGCGCGGGTCCAGACCGCGCGGGTGCGCCGCATCGTGGCTAGGCTGGCGAACCGGGGGCCGGGGGGGGGCCCCCCCCCCCCCCCCCCCAGAACCACAACAACGCCCACCAAAAAGGGGCCGACAAAACAGTAAGATAAAAAAAAAAAAACAACGCACCGATATAAGTATGT
>NZ_JBHXTL010000192.1:0-13584 GCF_042677365.1 Kitasatospora sp. NPDC127116 | reverse complement strand
GTCCAGGACGGCGACCACCGGCTCCTCCCCCGCGTACCAGGCGGCGTGGAAGGCCTGGAGCAGCATCCGGGCGGCGTACATCGGGTCGATGTCGGTGCCGGCGGCGTCGAGCAGCAGCCGGTGGGCGGTCGGGTGCGCGCCGCGCCAGAAGTGCGCGGTGGCCCGGACCTGGTCGAGCAGGGCGTGCGCCAGGACGTTGTCGGTCCGGCCGGAGGCCTCGTCGGCGAGCGCCTCCGCGCGAGCCAACTCGCCCTCCTCGGTGGCGGCTTCGGCGGCCAGGACGAGCCGGCGGGTGGCGCTGTCGCGGTCCGGGGTGAGCCGGGCGGCGCGCTCGTACGCGGCGGCCCCGCCGTGGCCGCCGCGGCGCTCGGCGCGGACGGCGGCGCGCTCCAGCGCGTCGGCGAGGCCCGCGTCGGGACCGGTGGCGGCCAGCGCGAGGTGCCAGGTGCGGCGGTCGCCGTCCGGCAGGGCCCGCGCCACGGCATGATGGACCCTCGTCTTCTGGTGGTGCGGAGCGCGCTGGAGGATCGCGGAGCGCAGCAGGGGGTGCCGGAAGGCGATCCGGCGGTCGGCGGTGACCGTCGCCAGGCCGGACTCCTCGGCGGGAGCGAGGTGTTCGGCGGTGACGCCGAGGACGGCCGCTGCGGGCAGGACGACGTCCAGCGCCCCGCTCTCCTCGGTGGCGGCGACCAGCAGCAGCGTCTGGGTGGCCGCGGGCAGGCCGGTGACCTGGCCGTGGAAGGCGATCAGCAGCCGGCTGGTGAGCGGCAGGCCGCCCGGCGCCGACGTGTGCGGCCCTGCGGCGACCGGGAGTTCGGTGAGCGCGAGCGGGTTGCCGGCCGCCTCGGCGAGCAGCCGGTCGCGCGCGGCGGCGGGCAGGCCGGGGCCGGCCCGCCGGGCCAGCAGCCGGGTGGCGTCGGCCTCGGACAGTGCGGTCACCTGTCGTTCGGGCAGTCCCAGCGGGCGCTCCGCCGCGCCGCCGTCGGCCCCGGGGGCACCACCGGTGCGGGCGGCGAGCAGCAGGGCCACCCCCTCGGCCTGGAGGCGTCGGGCGGCCAGCAGCAGCGCGTCCAGTGAGGCCCGGTCCAGCCACTGCACGTCGTCCATGACGCACAGCAGGGGCTGGTCGGCGGCGAGTTCGGCGAGCAGGCCGAGCGTGGCGAGTCCGACGAGCAGCCGGTCGGCGCGCCCTGCACCGGCGGTCGGGCCATCGGCGGCCGGGCCACCGTCGACCGGAGCGCCGTCCGCCCCGTGGCCGCCCGGCCGTCCCTCGTCGGAGAGCCCGAACGCCGCCTCCAGCGCCCGCCGTTGCGGTCCGGGCAGGGCGTCCAGCCGGTCCAGGCCGGGTGCGAGCAGCAGGCTCAGCCCGGCGTACGGCAGCTCGGCCTCGTACTCGACGCCGGCCGCGCGGATCACCCGGAACGACTCCCCCGCCCGCGCCACCGCGTCGTCCAGCAGCGCGGTCTTGCCGATGCCGGCCTCGCCCCGGAACAGCAGCACCCCGCTGCGGCCGGCCCGCGCCGCGTCCAACAGGCCGTCCACGGCGGCCTGTTCGCCTTCCCTCCCGTACAGCATGCCCCCGACCCTACCCACCCGGGCCCGCACCGCCGTCGGCACCGCCGTCGGCACCGGCAGCGACGCCACTACCGGCACCGGTACCGGCACACCCCGGCACACCCCGGCGGAGGCTACGTACCCCATGCCCATACGTGACGGATTCGCCGCCCGCCGCCCGTCCGTACCGTGGTGAGCACCGGGAACGACCGGGCCAACCACCCACCGGAACACGGGAGATGACGATGACCGAGATCACCACCGCCGCCCTCCAGCAGCTCGCCGAGCGCTACCTCGCGGTGTGGAACGAGACCGACCCGGCGGCCCGCCGCAAGCTGGTCGACGAGGTGTGGGCCGAGGACGGCCGCTACACCGACCCGCTGGCCGCCGTCACCGGCCGGGACGCCGTCGACGCGCTGATCGGCGCCGCCCAGGCCCAGTTCCCGGGGCTGGAGTTCACCCTCGGCCCGGTCGACGCCCACCACGACATCGCCCGCTTCACCTGGAACCTGGGCCCGGCCGGCGCGGAGCCGGTGGTGATCGGCTTCGACGTGCTGGCGGCCACCCCGGACGGCCGGATCGGCGCGGTGTACGGCTTCCTCGACCGCGTACCGGGCGCCTGAGCCGCAAACCGCGTGCCGGGCACCTGAGCCGCAGACCGCCGCGCCGCCCGAGAGGCGGGCCGCCCCCACCGCGCCCGCCCCTCGGCGCCGGACTGCCCCTCGGCGCCGGATTGGCCCTCGCCGCCGGCCTGGCCCTCGCCGCGTACGGCGCCGCGGACCGCAGTGTCCGGTGGCCGGCGCCCGGGATCGCGCTGATCGGCCTGGTCCACTGCGGCGCCGGCGGCCGACCGCCGCCGTAGGCCGCAGCGTCCTCGCCCCGGCGTCGCCGGGGCCGGTGCCCGTGGGCCTGGTCCGGTTCCTGCCGCTGGGAACGCCGCCCGGGGGCCGGTCCCCGCCCGCCCCGGAGCGGCCGTGGCGGGATCCCGGCACGCGGGGCGGGTGGCCGAAGCCCACCCGCCCGTTCCCTTCCCTCCCCCCGATCGGGTTGGATGGTCGGATGAGCGAGGAGAAGAGCGCCGTTCCGGCGTGGGAGCAGCGGTTCAGGGCGGCCCGGGTGTCCCTGCCCGACTGGGCCGAGGACGCCCCCGACCGGGCGTTGTACGTGTCCAACGCGACCGGCACCTACGAGGTCTACGCCTGGGACCGCGCCACCGGCGCCCACCGCCGGGTGACCGACCGTCCGAACGGCACCACCGACGCCGAGCTGTCCCCCGACGGCGACTGGGTCTGGTGGTTCGACGACCACGACGGTGACGAGTTCGGCGTCTGGCGCCGCCAGCCGTTCGCGGGCGGCCCCGACGAGGAGGCCGTGCCCGGCCTCGCCGCTTCCTACTCGGCCGGCCTGGCGCTCGGCCGCGACGGCACCGTGGTCGTCGGCCGCTCCACCGACGAGGACGGCACCACCCTGCACCTGCGCCGCCCCGGCAGCGCCGAGCCGGTCGAGATCTACCGGCACGAGGAGTACGGCGGCATCGGCGACCTCAGTCACGACAGCACCCTGCTCGCCATCGACCACACCGAGCACGGCGACGCGATGCACTCCGCGATCCGGGTCGTCCGCGTCACCGGGGACGGCGGCGTCGAGACCGTCGCCGAGCTGGACGAGGTCACCGGCCGGGACGAGCCGCGCGGCGTCGCCTGCCTGGGCTTCGCGCCGGTCGAGGGCGACACCCGGCTGTTGGTCGCCCACCAGCGCACCGGCCGCTGGGAGCCGATGATCTGGGACGTCGCCACGGGCGCCGAGACCGCTCTCCCGCTGCGCGACGAGCAGGGCCGCGAACTGCCCGGCGACGTCTCCGCGCAGTGGCGCCCCGGCGCCGGTGAGCTGCTGGTGGAGCACGAGTACGAGGCGCGCAGCGAGCTGTTCTCGTACGGGCTCGCCGACGGTCGGCTGACCCGCCTGGACACCCCGCGCGGCACCGTCGGCGGCGCCACCGCCCGTCCGGACGGCACCGTCGAGTACCTGTGGTCCTCCGCCGCCGAGCCCTCCGCCGTCCGTTCCACCGCCGGGACGGTCGTACTGCGGGCGCCCGGCGCGGTGCCGCCCGGTTCGGTGCCGGTCGAGGACGTCTGGGTGGACGGGCCCGGCGGTCGGGTGCACGCCCTGGTGCAGCGGCCGTCGACGGCCGCCCCGGGCCCGTACCCGACCGTGTTCGAGATCCACGGCGGCCCGACCCACCACGACAGCGACTCCTTCGCCGCCGGTCCGGCCGCCTGGCTGGACCACGGCTTCGCGGTGGTCCGGGTCAACTACCGCGGTTCGACCGGCTACGGCCAGGCCTGGACGGACGCGCTGCACGAGCGGGTCGGCCTGATCGAGCTGGAGGACATCGCGGCGGTCCGCGCCTGGGCCGTCGACAGCGGCCTCGCCGACCCGGCCCGACTGGTGCTCACCGGCGGCAGCTGGGGCGGCTACCTGACCCTGCTCGGCCTCGGCGTCCAGCCCGACAGCTGGGCCCTCGGTGTCGCCGCCGTGCCGGTCGCGGACTACCACACCGCGTACGCCGACGAGATGGAGGCGCTCAAGTCGCTGGACCGCACGCTCTTCGGCGGCACCCCGCAGGAGGTGCCGGAGCGGTTCACCGCCTCCTCGCCGCTGACCTACGTCGAGCAGGTGCGGGTGCCGGTCTACATCAGCGCCGGGGTCAACGACCCGCGCTGCCCGATCCGGCAGATCGACAACTACGTCGAGCGGCTGGAGCAGCTCGGCAAGCCGCACGAGGTGTACCGCTACGACGCCGGGCACGGCTCGCTGGTGGTGGAGGAGCGGATCAAGCAGCTGCGGCTGGAGATCGAGTTCGTCCGGCGGCACCTGGGCGCGGCCGGGAGCGACGCAGACGGAGGGGCGGCGTGAGACGTCCGCTGCTGCTCGCGGGGGTGGCGGTGGCCGGGGCCCTGGTGCTCAGCGGCTGCTCGGGGTCGCGGCCGGAGGTCGCCTCCTGCCCGCCTCCGACCGGCCCGCCGGTGCCGAGCTCCTCGGTCGTCGCGCCCAAGCCGGCCGTGCCGACCACCACCGCACCGCCGACCGGCGCCGTCCCGCCGACCGGTGCCGTACCGCCCGCCGGTGCCACGCCGCTCGCCACGGCGACCAGGGCGAGCGCACCGGGCACGGGGACCGCGGGCGGGATCGCGGGCACGGCCGTCCTGACGACGGCGTACGAGTCGACCGACCCGGACGGCACCGTCGAGCTCGCCAAGGGTTCGAAGGGGTCCGGCGGCTCCTCGGGTTCCTCGGGTTCCTCCGGCTCGAAGGGCTCCAAGGGGTCGAAGACCGGTCGCACCGTGCACCACCACATCGACCACTACGACTCCGACGACCACAACGGCAGCGGCAACGGCAACGGCCACTGCCACAGCGACCCGACGCCGCTGCCCACCGGCTCGTCCTCCCCGACCCAGCAGCCGCTCCCGACGCCGACACCGGCGGCGCCGACACCGACAGCGCCCCCGCCGGCGGTCAAGCCGACAGCGGCACCGGCCCTGCCGACCAAGCGCTGAGAGCGGGGTCGGAGCAGGACGCGCCGGTCAGTCCAGGACCGGGTCCAGCCCGAGGGCCCGGTCCTGCTCCGCCTCCGCCTCGCGGCGCACCAGGCGGAACCACATGAAGACGACGAACCCGGCGAAGACGAACCACTCCAGGGTGTAGCCCAGGTTCTGGAACGCGCGCAGGGTGAGCCCGTCGCCGCCCTGCGGCTGCACGGTCGGTACCGGGGCCAGCCCGGCGGGCGCGTCGTCGGCGGCCACCCAGCCGTCGTACCAGCCGTCGTACTCCAGCACGTTCAGCAGCGACGCCCGGTTGATCATGCCGAGCTGCCCGGTCGGCAGACCGCCCGCCACCGCGCCGTTGCTGCCCACGGCCTCGTTGGCCTGCAGGCGCCCGGTCACCGTCACGTCTCCGCCCGGCGGCGGTCCGGCGGCGGCCGGGTCCCCGCCCGCCCAGCCGCGCACCACGGCGACGGCGTGACCGTCGGCGGTGCGCAGCGGGGTGAGCACGTAGTAGCCCTGCTTGCCGTCCACCACCCGGTTGGGGACGAGCAGTTGGTGCTCGCTGTCGTAGGTGCCGGTCACCGTGACCGTCCTGCCGACGGTCTCCGTGCTCACCTGCGGAGTCGCCTGGTTGAGCAGCGCGTCGATCGGCCGGGCATCACTCGAAGCGGTGACCGCCTGCTTGGTCTCCTGGTGCGTGGACACCCGGTCCTCGAACCGGCCGAGCTGCCAGGAGCCCAGCCACAGGCACACCGCCACGGCGGCCACGGCCACGACGGTGCCGCCGAGCCAGCGCGAAGTCAGGAGGAACCGGTACACACCCCCACGGTAACCATTCCTCACACCCGCCCGGCCCCCGGGCCCCGGCCACGGCGGCCGCCGGCCCGCCGCGACCGCCCGTCGTCACCGCTGTCCGGCGTCGCGGCCGCCCGTCGTCACCGCTGCCCGTCGTCACCGCTGTCCGGCGTCACCGCGTCACCGCGTCGCCGCCGCCCGCGGTCACCCCGCCGTCGGCGAGCCCGACGGCTGCGGCACCGAACCGCCCAGGTTCTGGACGCCGCCGCGGTAGACGGTGCCGCTGCACGCCACGGGCAGGGTCGCCGTGGCGGCCGCCGGACTGCCGGGAGCGGGAGTGTGGGCGATGGTCACGGAGGACGGTGCGGCGGTCGGACCGCCGGTCGGGGTCGGGGTCGGGCTGGGAGCCGTGCTGGGGCCCGCCGACGGGGACGAGGAGGCCGGCGGGTTGGCGCTGGGCTCGCTGGAGGGGACGGAGGCCGGGGCGCCGGGCTCGATGGCCGGGACGTCCGAGCGCAGGGCCGCCTGGTTGACGCCGCTCGACGGGGTGGTCAGGGTGCCGGAGCCGGTACAGGTCCGGTCGGGGACCCAGGCGAACGGCACCCGGTACCCGGCCCGCGGCGCGAGCACCGGGGGCTCCCCGTCCATCGCGGGCAGGCCGGCCGCCGGGTCGCCCGGCGCGTGGTCGGCGGTGCGGATGCGGCCGCGGTCGCCGCCGCTGACGGCGGTCACCGCCACCGAGCCCGGCCCGCCGAGCCGGCAGCTGCGCACGGAGACGTTGTAGACGGTGAACGAGCCGTAGATCCGCCCGTCGCCGTCGGCCGTGCCGACCTGCGCGACGCCTTCGCCGAGGTCCGTCCGGGTGCAGAGCGGGACGATGCCGCCGTCGCCGGCCCCGGAGGTCCCGGAGGGCGCGACGCCGCCGTCGGTTTGCATCAGCCCGCCGCCGGGGGTGTGCGGGGCCGCGGCCGTACCGGTCGGCGAGGTGGCGGCGCCGGTGCCGCCCGCGCCCGTCTGCGTGGCCGCCCCGGTGCCGCCGGCGGTACCGGCGGCACCGCTGGGGGACGCGGCGGCCGGGCTCTTGGCGTCGGCCGAGCCGGGACCGCCGGAGAGACCGAGGTGTTCCCCCTCGTGCAGGACGGGCAGGCCGATCGCGACGGCGAAGGCGAGTGCGGCCGCCCCGGTCCAGGCGCCGCGCCGGGCGGCCCGGCGGCGGGGCACGGCCCGCCGGATCCGCGGCAGCCCGCCCACGGCGGGCTGGATGCCGGAGACGGCGCCGTGCAGGCGCTCGCGCAGCGCCCGTTCGTCGGCGGACAGGTCCAGGAGCTCCGGGACCTCACCCGCGGGGCCGTTCGCACCGGGCTTCCCGGCCGCGTTCGGACTGGACGCCTGCGGACTCGGTGCGTCCGGACTCGGTGCGTCCGGACTCGGTGCGCGCGCACCCGGCGACTTCGACTCGGGCGCCGTCGGCTCGGACGCGTTCGGCTCGGGCGCCGTCGACTCGGGCGCGTGCTGCTCGGACGCCGTCGGCTCGGTCACGTTCGGCTCGGACGCCCCGTCGACCGGTCGCCGACGGCCGTCGTCCGCCTCAGCCATGTCCGGCCTCCATCTGGACGCGGAGGGCGGCGAGTCCGCGGGAGCCGTAGGCCTTCACCGAGCCGAGCGAGATGCCCAGGGTCTCGGCGACCTGCGCCTCCGTCATGTCCACGAAGTAACGCAGCACCAGAACCTCCCGCTGACGGCGTTGCAGACCACGCAGCGCGGCCTTCAACTGGTCGCGCTCCAGGGCATCGTAGGCACCTTCTTCTGCACTGGCCATGTCAGGCATGGGCTTCGGCAGCAGTCGCAGCCCGAGGATGCGGCGGCGCAGCGTGGACCGGGACAGGTTGACGACCGTCTGCCGCAGGTAGGCCAGGGTCTTCTCGGGCTCGCGCACCCTGCGCCGGGCGGCGTGCACCCGGATGAACGCCTCCTGGACGACGTCCTCGCACGTGGAGAGGTCGTCCAGGAGCAGTGCCGCGAGCCGCAGCAACGAGCGGTAGTGCGCCTGGTAGGTCTCGGTGAGCAGGTCCTCGCTGGTACCCGCGTCGGTACCGGCGCCGGAGTCCGCCGCACCGCGTGCGGCCGCCGTCATCTGGTCTTCTTCCGGCCTACTCGCAGGCCACGGGGCGCGCGACGGGAAGGGCACCGCGGCTCTCGCCGGGATGCCCGCCCTTGCCCCCACCATCACGTTCGCCACGCACGTTGGACACTCGATCCCCTGTCATGGTTGCCCGGCTCGGGGCCCATTCTTCCGCATCGGCGGAAGAGGCCTCCAGGGGATTCCCCCGGGATTCCGGACAGATTGTGTCGAGGAGCGAACACAGGTATGGACACAGCTGTGGACACAAGCGGGCACTTCGGAACGCGCGAGGGCCCCGGGACCTAGTACTCCGGCTTCTCCGGCCCCGTCGCCCCCGTCGGCCCCGTCGGCCCCGTCGGCCCCGTCGGCTCAGCCGTCGCCGCCGCGTCCGGCTCCGCGTCCGGCTCCGCGTCCGGCTCCACGTCCAACTCCGCGTCCACCGGCTCGCCCGCCGTCAGCTCCGCCGCCACCAGCTCGGCCAGCTGCACCAGGTTGAGCGCCGACCCCTTGCGCAGGTTGTCCCCGCAGAGGAAGAGGTCCAGCGCGTCCGGCTCGTCCAGCGCCCGCCGGACCCTCCCGACCCAGACCGGGTCCGTCCCGACCACGTCGTTCGGCGTGGGGAACTCGCCGGCCGCCGGGTCGTCGTAGAGCACCACGCCGGGCGCGTCCCGCAGGATGTCCTGCGCGTGCTCCTGGGTGACCTCGCGTTCGAACCGCGCGTGCACGGCCAGCGCGTGGGTGCGGACGACCGGGATGTGGACGCAGGTCGCCGAGACCTTCAGGGCGGGCAGGCCGAGGACCTTGCGGGACTCGTCGCGGATGCCCGTCTCCTGGGCGGACCAGCCGCCCTCGCGCAGCCCGCCGGTCCAGGGCACCGCGTTGAGCACCAGCGGGGCGGCGAACGGCCCCTGATCGGCGATCAGCGCGCGCAGGTCACCGGTCTGCCGGCCGACGGCGGCACCCGCCACCAGCCCGGTCTGCGCGCGCAGCGCCGCCTCGCCGTCGCGGCCCTCGCCGTCGGCGGCCTGGTAGGAGGCGACCACGAGCTGCGCCAGCCCGTACTCGGCGTGCAGCGCCCCCACCGCGGCGATCATCGCGAGGGCGGTAGCGGCCGGACTGGCGACGATGCCGCGCGGGCGGATCCGCAGCGCGGCCGCGTTGACCTCCGGGACGACCAGCGGCACGTCCTCGGCGGTGCGGAAGACGGCCGAGCCGTCGATCACCACGACGCCCTTGGCCGCCGCGATCGGCGCCCACTGCGCCGAGACCGGGTCGGGGACGGCGAACACCGCCACGTCGATGCCCGCGAAGGCCTCCTCGGCCAGCGGGACGACCTCGACGGCCTCCCCGCGCACCACCGCCTTGCGGCCGGCCGAGCGCGGGGAGGCGACGAGTCGGATCTCGCCCCAGACGTCCTGGCGGAGGGAGAGCAGCCCGAGCAGCGCCTCACCGACCGCGCCGGTGGCGCCGACGACGGCGAGGTTCGGACGCCGGGTCATCGCCCGGCGCCCCGGCAGGACCCGGTGGCCCGGCAGGACCCGGTGGCCCGGCCCCGCGTCCGGGTCATCGCCCGGTGCCGCCGTAGACGACGGCCTCGTCGCTCTCGCTGTCCAGGCCGAAGGCGCTGTGGACGGCGCGGACGGCCTCCGGCACGTCGTCGGCACGGGTGACCACCGAGATGCGGATCTCCGAGGTGGAGATCAGCTCGATGTTGACGCCCGCGGCGGACAGCGCCTCGAAGAAGGTCGCCGTGACGCCCGGGTTGGAGCGCATGCCGGCGCCGACCAGCGAGATCTTGCCGATCGCGTCGTCGTAGCGCAGCGACTCGTAGCCGATGCCCGCCTTGACCCGGCCCAGCGCGTCGATGGCCTTCTGGCCCTCGGTCTTGGGCAGGGTGAAGGAGATGTCGGTCAGGCCGGTCGACGCGGCGGAGACGTTCTGCACCACCATGTCGATGTTGACCTCGGCGTCGGCGATGGCGCGGAAGATGCGCGCCGCCTCGCCCGGCTTGTCGGGCACGCCGACGACGGTGACCTTGGCCTCGGAGGTGTCGTGGGCGACTCCGGAGATGATGGCCTGCTCCATCTCGCCCCCTTCGGGCTTGTTCGGGTTGTCGTTGCTGACGATCGTCCCGGGAAGACCCGAGAAGGACGAGCGTACGTGAATCGGGATGTTGTAGCGACGGGCGTACTCGACACACCGATCGAGCAGCACCTTGGAACCCGACGAGGCCAGCTCCAGCATGTCCTCGTAGGCGATCCAGTCGATCTTGCGGGCCTTCTTCACCACGCGCGGGTCGGCGGTGAACACGCCGTCCACGTCGGTGTAGATCTCGCAGACCTCGGCGCTGAGCGCGGCGGCGAGCGCCACGGCGGTGGTGTCCGAGCCGCCCCGGCCCAGCGTGGTGATGTCCTTGCTGGTCTGGGAGACGCCCTGGAAACCGGCCACGATCGCGATGTTGCCCTCGTCCAGGGCGGTGCGGATGCGGCCGGGCGTCACGTCGATGATGCGCGCCTTGTTGTGGACGGAGTCGGTGATGACACCGGCCTGGCTGCCCGTGAAGGACTGTGCCTCGTGCCCCAGGGATTTGATCGCCATGGCCAGCAGCGCCATGGAGATGCGCTCTCCAGCGGTCAGCAGCATGTCGAACTCACGGCCGGCAGGCAGCGGTGACACCTGCTCCGCGAGTTCGATGAGCTCGTCCGTCGTGTCGCCCATCGCGGACACCACGACGACGACCTCATGGCCGGCCTTCTTGGTGTCAACGATCCGGCGGGCCACGCGCTTGATGCCTTCGGCATCCGCAACGGATGAGCCGCCGTACTTCTGCACGACAAGGCCCACGTGCGCTCCTCGACTCGAAGTCTTCTCCGGGGGCTCCGGGCCCCCGTACCCCCCTGGGAAGAGGGGGGTGCGGTCGTCGTCAGTCTACCGAGCAGGGGTGCTCCGACCGGCGCTTTCCATATGGTGAGACGGTAGTTTCAGCACGTGAGCGGCCGTGCGGGTGGCTCCGCCGTCAGGTCTGCGGGCGATTCGGTACGGCTCCGAAGAATCGCCGGATCGGGGGACGGCGATCCGGCCGGATTTCTTTTCCGGCCGGGACGCTGAGGCATTCGTCACAATCCGAGAGGGCCGTCGCGGAATACCGCCCACCGGCTGCCGCCGACCGCCTAACGCCCGAGGCCGAGCTCGGCCGCCATCAGGTCGCCCGCCTGCTGTTCGAGCTGCTCGTCGGTGAGCCCGTCGTCGTCGGTGTCCGCGCCGTCCGGCACCGCGCCGAGCGGGCTGTCCAGCCGGACGTGGGCGATCAGCGACTGCAGGGCCCGCAGCACCGCCGTGCAGGTCGTGCCCCAGTTGGAGAGGTACGAGAACTGCCACCACCACAGCGCCTCGCTGATCCGGCCCTCGCGGTAGTGGGTCAGCCCGTGCTGGAGCTCGCTGACCACGCCGGCCAGGTCGTCCGAGATCCGGAAGGCGTTGGGCTTCTCCGGCGGGCCGTACGGGTCGAAGACCTCGTGGTAGACGTCGATCGGCGCGAGCAGCTCGGCGAGGCGCTCGCGCAGCTGCTCGCCGTCCGGCTCGGGACCGGCGTCGGGCTCGAAGCGGTCCTCCGGGACGACGTCCTCGATCGCACCCAGCCGGCCGCCGGCCAGCAGCAGCTGCGAGACCTCCAGGAGCAGCAGCGAGACCGCGCTGCCGGGCTCGTCGCCCTTGGCGACCTCGGTGACGGCGAGCACGAAGCTCTCCACCGAGTCGGCGATCTGCACGGCGAAGTCGTCCGGCTCCGAGCCGTGACCGTGGATGTGCGGGGCGTGCGCCCCCGGTTCCCCGTGGGACTGCTGGTGGGGGGTGTGGGGCTGCTGGTTGATCGTCCGGTCAGACATCGAGCAGTCGTCTCCCTTCGAAGGCGCGACCGAGGGTGACCTCGTCCGCGTACTCCAGATCCCCGCCGACGGGCAGGCCGCTCGCCAGACGGGTCACCTTCAGGCCCATCGGCTTGCAGAGCCGGGCCAGGTAGGTGGCGGTCGCCTCCCCCTCCAGGTTGGGGTCGGTGGCCAGGATCAGCTCGGTGACCGTGCCGTCCGCGAGGCGCGACAGCAGTTCGCGGATGCGCAGGTCGTCCGGGCCGACGCCCTCGATGGGGCTGATCGCGCCGCCCAGCACGTGGTAGCGGCCGCGGAACTCGCGGGTGCGCTCGATGGCGACGACGTCCTTGGACTCCTCGACCACGCAGATGACGGCGAGGTCGCGGCGCGGGTCCAGGCAGACCCGGCACTGCTCGGCCTCCGCGACGTTGCCGCAGACCGCGCAGAAGCGGACCTTGTCCTTGACCTCCAGCAGTGCGTGGGCCAGCCGGCGCACGTCGGTCGGGTCGGCCTGCAACACGTGGAAGGCGATCCGCTGGGCGCTCTTGGGCCCGACGCCGGGCAGCCTGCCCAGTTCGTCGATCAGGTCCTGAACCACGCCCTCGTACAACGTCGCGCCTTCCCTCGGATGGTCGATGGTGCCGTATGCCCGGTGGTGGCCGGTGACGGCCGGTGGTGACCGGTGACGGCCTGCTGGTCCGTGGTGGCCTGGCGGCCGGTGGTGGCCTGGCGGCCGGTGGTGGCCTGACGGCCGGGTAGTGGACGACCGGTGGTACCGGACGGCCGGTGGTGCTCCGGTGCCATCATCCAACGAATCGGGCGTCGGACACAGCGCCCGACGCCCGACTCCCACATAAATCACATAGGTCTGTCGTCTGAACTTCAGACCTTCTGGAACGTAGAGCCGACGTTAGAACGGCCGACGCTAGAACGGCAGGCCCGGGATGCCGCCGCCCAGGCCCTGGGTCAGCGGGCCCATGCGCTCGGCCTGCATCTTCTGCGCGGTCTGGTTGGCGTCCCGGACGGCCGCCAGGATCAGGTCGGCCAGCGTCTCGGTGTCCTCCGGGTCCACGGCCGCCGGGGCGATGGTCAGCGCCACCAGCTCACCGGCACCGGTCACCGTCGCCTCGACCAGGCCGCCGCCCGCCGAACCGTTCACCTTCGTCTCGGCCAGCTCCTGCTGGGCCTTGGCGAAATCCTGCTGCATCTTCTGCGCCTGCTTCAGCAGCTGCTGCATGTTGGGCTGGCCACCACCGGGGAACACGGCTGTCTCCTTGCTGTCACGGCTGTCTTGCGGTGCTTCGTTCGTCACCGCCGAGCCTACGTGCTGCCCACCGCTCCGGGGCCCGGACCGGGGCCCGGCTCCGGGGCGGCTCAGGGTCGGCCCGGGGACGGCGCCGGGGCTCAGGCCCGGGACGGCGCCGTTGCACGCGGGCGGGGTCCGGGGCCCGGCTCAGGAGCCCTGGTGGTGGATCTCCTCCAGCACCGTCGCGCCCAGCTCGCGGATGATCAGCTCCTGCCCGGAGAACACGTCCTCCTTCAGGTCCGGATCGTCCGCCTCCGGGATGTCGTCCTCCGGGGCCACCGACCGCACCGGACGGGCCTGCGCGGCCTGGACCGGCGGAGCCTGCACCGGCGCGGGCTGCACGGGCGGCGCCTGGACGGGCGCCGGCGCGGCCTGGACCGGCGGAGCCTGCAC
>NZ_JBHXTL010000191.1:0-13959 GCF_042677365.1 Kitasatospora sp. NPDC127116 | reverse complement strand
GGGGCCCCCCGCACCCGTGGGGGGGCGTCGGGGTTGATAATCTCCGGGGGCGGCGGGGCCCCACCGGCGGGGAGTACCCCCCCCCGGGGGGGTCCCGGGCGGCCCCCCGGCCCCCCGCGCCGGCCGCGCCCCCCCCCCCCACCGCATGGGGCTCCTGCGCGATCCGACAGGCTCGGGCGACTCCATCGGGTACCCGCTCGGGGAGGGAAGCCCCCGTGACCCTCGGGGGTTCGGCCTGGCCGGTGCGGTGGTGGAGAGCAGCGAGCGGCAGCGGCCGGCTCGGTTTCGTTCCTCTGTCGGGCGAGGGTCGGATGCGTTCCGGCGACGGACTTCCGGTGCGCGACGAAGCCCGACGCGCAGCAGCCGAGATCACCGCCGTACTGAGGGGCCTTGAGGAAATTCAGTCGGCCTGGCAGGACGCAGCGGGCAGGATGGCGGGATGGCTGATCTGCTGTGGGACGACCAGGTCGCGTGGCTGCTCGATCCCACCGATGGGGGGGTGCCTGCCCGATGCGTTCGTTGTGGACACGACGGCGGCGGACTGGCAGGCCGTGCTCGACCTGATCGAGGAACAGGGCTGGGCCTTCGAGTACGCCGAGGGCGAGGCGGTGCTGCCGTTGCCCCGGGCCGAGGCCGTGTTGTCCCGCCCGGCCGGCGCCGAGTGCCCGAGCCTGAGTGTGCGGCCTGATCCCGAGGTCTGCGCGATCTTCCGGTTCCTCGGGGACGAGCAGATCGACTTCGACGTCGACCTCCGGGAGCTTCAGGGGCAGGAGCGGCTGGACGTCCTGTGCGGGTTCCTGACCGCCATCGGGCGCCGCCTGGGCAAGTCGGTGCCGCTGTTCCCCGAAGGCGGCGGCACGCAGCCACTGCTCGGGTTCGACGTCGCCGCCGACCGGGTCAGGGTGATGTGGACGCCACCGGAAAAGCGAGGCGAGCCATCGCTGCAGTCGGCCGCCAACCTGCACTGAGGAGCACTGTGCCTGAGCAGTTCTTGCTGATCTGCGACGAGATCCCCCAGGACATCGTTCTCCTCGATGTGGGCCCGCGGCCCCTGGAAGTAGCGAAGGTGCTCCGGGAGCTCGTGGGCATCGGTCTCTGGCGGGCCAAGCAGATCGTGACGCAGACGCCGCCAGTGCGCCTCGCAGAGGAGGTCGGTGATGACGTGACAGCGAAGTGGGTCGGTCCTCTGCGCGGGGCGGGCGCGGTGATCGAGCTGCGGACCTGGTGGCGATACCGACCAGGGCAAGGGCCACTGCCAGTGGCCTGAGCCAGGAAGGCGCCGCTTCGACCCATCCCCAGTCGACCGTCGCCACTGTGGAACTGTCCGGGGGTTCTTGAGCTGGGTAGTGGGCCGTTCCGAGAGTTCGCCCCTGCCCCGGGTGCCCCTCCGGCGCGTACTCACCGACGTGCCTGGATGGTTCGCCGGTGCCCGGGCCTGTGTCCGCGGCACGCCATTGGTCCAGAATCAGGGCATGGATGTCCCCAAGCTGCTGGAAGCCGCCTCCCTACTGGTTCCCGAAGAGGTCGCCACCGAGAACGACATCACGGTGAACGACGTCTGGGAGTACCTCACCCATGATGAGTGGGAGGTGGCCCTCGGGCTGCTGGAGGAGCTGGGTGACGTTCACCCGCTTCCGCTGAGCTTCTGGGAGACTCTCGCCACCGCCGCCGAGCAGATGCGGCTGGAGACGAGCTCGGCCTGGTGCCGCTGGCGCTGCTACGAAGCCCGCAATGGCGTCATCCGAGCCGACCTCACCCTCCGACCGGCCGGCGAGGCACGTCGGCGGACGCCCTTCTCGGGTGCTGGCGTCCTTCGGCCGATGTGGGACATCGGGACTCGAACCGCGACCGGCGAACCGGCCCTGAACATCGCCCGCCTCTGGGTGGAGTTCACGCCCTTCATGGAGCCTGGCGGGCGAGCCACGGTGCGATTGGCACCTCTCGACCCCTCGCAGTGGCAGCACCTTCGACCCGGCCAGGTGATCACTATGCATGAGGACCGGTCGGCGGCCGGAACGGCGGTTGTCCTGGAGGTTCACCGTCCGACGGCCGAGCCGGCCGCATAGAGGTGGGCGTCCAGGCTGGATGCGCGCGAACCCCGGTGCCTCGGTGGTGAGGGCCATGCGAACACCGGCCGGCGACCGACGATGAGGAGCTGTTTTGCCTCCGACGTGATCGGTAGGCGGCTACTGCGGGTGACCGGTCCGCTCGGTCCTTGTGCCGCCCGTCCACCACGTCACGGACAGGGGCGCCGGATCGGATGTCGGTCGCCGCTGAGACCATCCCGTCGTGACCCGAGCATGTGATCAGCGCCCCGATGAGACCACCCTCGCCGCCCTGCGCTCCGCGTTCCCGCCGGAGTGGCGGGAGCCCGCCCTGGGACACGGCGGCGTGATGGCATGGGAGGCCGCGAACGGAGTGGCGCTCCCGGAGCCCTACCGAACCTTCGTCGCGGAGATCGGCAACGGCAGCAGTCTCGGGCCTGCCGAGGACGGAGGGCTCCAACCCCTCGGGTGGCTGCCCGCGAGCTGGCCGGACCTGGGGCCGCGCCTGCCCGGCGAACCGTTCCCGCTGGACGACGCCTGGCTGTGGGAGGACGACGGCGAGGCCGATCCGGACGATCCGCGCATCCACGCCGCCTTCACCCGCGGATCGGTGGTCCTCGGCCCGCACGACGGCCACTCGTTCTGGCTGTTGGTGACGGCCGGACCCCACCGGGGCGAGGTCTGGATGGTGTCCGACGTCGGCGCGATCCCCGTGCCCGGCGCCGAGGCCTGGGACTTCACGGAATGGGTCGGGCACTGGCACTCGGGCGACGGCTGGCCGACCTGAGCCGGACGCGGAATCCGGAAACCGTACGCCGACCCCTGCGGAATCAGGGGCAGGCACGCACGCAGACGTCGCACGGTATCGAGCCGCACGTTCCCGGGCCCGACGGCGTCCGCGGTCGAACCGATCGCGTGGAAGGCCCAGTACTGGTTGAACACGAGCCCCTCGGAGACCGCCGCCTCGACGAGCGCCGGCAGGAACTCCTCCTCCGGCCGGGCGTACCGGCGGGCGTAGGCCACCGGCCGGGTCCCGACATCGGGGGAGCCGAGCGCGGAGACGGTGTCGTAGTCGGCCACCAGGGGAGTGAGTCCGGCCAACTCGACGAAGACCAGCTCCTGACGGTAGGTCCGCGCCGGCCCGGACGACGACTTCCCGTCGGCTCTCCCACGTGGCGGAGCGACTGGGACGTACCGTCCCACCTGTACCTGACGGTCGCCGACAACCGGCTGCTGCTCGACCTGGACGACGGGCGGGACGTCGAGCTGCTCCAGGAGGAACTCAGGGCCGGTGCTCCCTGCGGGTGCGTGGTGCTCCAGGAGGCCCTACCGGGACCGGAGCACGCCTGCTGCCGGGGACGGGCGGCGGCCACATGCGCGAGGCGGTGGCTCCCCTCGTCCGGCGTGGCGGCGAACAGCCCGGAGCGGAGTCCCCGTCGACCACCCGATCGGTCAGTCCAATGTCACGGCTGCGCCCGCCGGGCAGCGACTGGCTGTATCTGAAGCTCTACTTCGTGACGGACGAATGCCGAGGTGCTGTCGAATGCCGCCGGTCGACGGCAAAGCGCAGGCAAAGTACGATCGGTGCGCTCGGTCCTCGGCGATGTCAGGAGTGCCCCCGGATGGTGTTCAAGCGGCTTCTCGGTGCCCTGGGCGTCGGCGGACCCACCGTCGACACGGTGCTGTCCACCCTGACCGTCCATCCCGGTGGCACCGTGCACGGCCAGGTCGACCTGGTCGGCGGCAGCCGGGACGCCGAGATCAACGGCATCACGCTCTGCCTGGCCGCCCGGGTCGAAGTCGAGCACAAGGACGGCGAGAGCCACACCGTCAAGGAGTTCGCCTCGGTGCAGGTCTGCGGCCCGTTGCGGCTGGCGACCGAGGAGCGGCGCGCCGTCCCGTTCGCCTTCCCCGTTCCGTGGGAGACGCCGCTGACCGCGATCGGGGGCCACCACCTGACCGGCATGGTGCTCGGGGTGCGCACCGACGTCGACATCGCAGGCCAGCTGGACCGCGGGGACACCGACCCGATCGCGGTGCAGCCGCTGCCGGTGCAGCAGCGGGTGCTGGAGGCGCTGGCGGCGCTCGGCTTCCACTTCCACCGGGCCGACCTGGAGGCCGGCCGGATCCACGGCACGGGCCAGACGCTGCCGTTCTACCAGGAGATCGAGTACAAGGCGGCACCTCAGTTCGCCCGGCGCTGCAACGAGATCGAGCTGTCCTTCGTCACCGACCCGCACCGGGTCGAGGTGGTGCTGGAGTTCGACAAGCGCGGCATGTTCCACAGTGGCGACTCGGTGCGCACGTTCGTGCTGGACCATGCGGCCGGGAATCACGACCTGACCGGTACGGTGGACGGCTGGATCCGCGGCGTGCTGGGCCACTGATCGCGCGCCTCGCCCCCGGCGGGAGTGGTGGTCGTCCTGCGCGGCGAGCACCTCGGCGCCGGTGGCCAGGAGCGCGAGGCGGGGCGGGATCGCCGCCATGTCGCACCGTTGTGGGCGCGTGCCCTCGCCCATGCCCGTACCGTGCTTCGCGGTCCCCTGATGGGGCCGGTGCCCGTCCGGGACGACGCGCACCGGCCCTCGAAGAGAACCACCGGTCACCAGGCGTAGTGCCCGGTTCTGCCGCAGGGTCGGATTCCATGACCACAGCAGGAGGACCATGTGGATCGTCGTCCTCAGCCACGTCACGCTCGACGACGTCATGCAAGGCCCCGGCCGCGGTGACGAGGACACCCGCGACGGGTTCACCCACGGCGGCTGGGCGGCCGAACGCGGCGGGGACGCCGCCATCGCGAGGGCCTGGGGCCGGCGGCTGGCCGCCAGCGGCGGACACCTCCTGGGACGCCGCACCCACCAGGACGTCATGGCCTACTGGAACACCCAGGACAGCCCGTTCCGCGCCGCCCTGAACAACGCCCCCAACTACGTGGCCTCCACCGCCTTGACCGAGCCCCTGCCGTGGCCCTGGCGGGTGCGGGTCTCCATGGTGACGCCCATGTCCGCCCCGATCCGGCCGTTGCTGCAGGCGGAGAAGAGGCGCTCGTGGGTGTGGACGTTGGTGCGGTACCGCTCGCGCAGGAAGTCGACCATGGCCTGGATGCTGTCGTTCATCGCGTCGTCGTGGCGCACTGTCAGCCGCCCCCCTTGACGTACCCGGACCATTGCGCGAAGCAGCACCCTGCGGATGGCATGTTCTGGTCGGGGGCGGCGGGGTGGGGAAGACGGGCAGCCAGGCGCCAGGCGCCGGCCGGGTGCGGTGGATACGGCCCTGCAGCGCGGCGAACGACGGGACGCCCGCGCACATCACCACGAGCTCCCGTGTCGTCCGTCGGCCGACCTCGGTCACTGGCCCGTCTCTGAGCTATCCCCGCGAGCGGCGGGGCCGACCAGGCGATCGAGCGGTGGGCCGCCACCGCGCTGGAGCTATCCCCGCGAGCGCGGGGCCGACATGAGCAACGACGCTGACGCCGAGATGGACGCGGAGCTATCCCCGCGAGCGCGGGGCCGACACCGGCCCGCTGTCCTGCACCATCAGCTGGGCGGAGCTATCCCCGCGAGCGCGGGGCCGACTACCAGGTCAGGAACCAGGTCATCGCCGCCGCCGCGGAGCTATCCCCGCGAGCGCGGGGCCGACTACACCGCCAAGGCCCTGCCCGGCCGCGCCGCGGAGCTATCCCCGCGAGCGCGGGGCCGACACTTCCTGACCTGCAGCGATTGGGCGCAGAGTGCGCCAATCCATTCAGTTCGGATCCGGAGCCCTGCCCGTGCGGGGCGGGCCGTAGCCCCTGAGGCCGACTCTCCAAGCTGCGCCCTGGCGAGCTGAGCCTGAGCCTTCGACAGCATCGTACGGGCTGAGTCCAGACGTCGGCGCGGATACGTCTACCCCAGCACGGTCACCACAGCTGCCCTCGTCATCTGGCTCCGCACATGATCGACCGGTCGTTTCGCCTCCGATTTGCAACCTCGCCACGCCTGCGGTGACTTGGCGAAGGCGCGGGCCCTGCCGGTCCTGGCGGTTCTGCGGGGAGGCTGCTGGACTGCGGGCTGCTGCACCGCCGCGTGCAGGACCTGGCTCTGGCGCAGCTCGACGGGTTCGGCCCTTCGCCTTGGCGTGGACCGGGCTGCGCGGATGGACTGTCCCCCGCGCTGCTCCCCACGCAACCCGAAGTCGCCCTCCCCAGCAGCCTGACGACCGGCCAAGAATGCGCCAGACGCACCAACCCCACCAGGGGCACTGGCACCTCAGAGCTCGTCCTCATCTCCCCAGTCGACATTGCTCAGCGTCTCGCCGAACCGCTCCTGTGCCGCCTCCGGCCCGCAGCCGAAGGCGCGGCCGATGTACTCCCAGGTCATCAGGTTGCTGCGGGCCTTGCGGCCGGCCAGCAGGGCGGTCGAGCCGGCGGCGCGCTCGAACCGGGCGGCCGCACGGACAGCGGCGTACGGCTTGCTCTCCATCAGGTCGCAGATACGGTCCACCAGCGCCGCGACCAGCTCCTCGACCTCGCGCGGCACCACACCCTCGGCCAAGTCGACGTGCCACTCCCAGTCCGCGAACGGCCCGGTGGCCTCGCCCACCGCCTCGGTCGCCTCGTCGTCACCGAAGTCCAGCAGGTGCACCCGCTCACCCCGCCAGCCGCAGCCGCAACCACTGCGCACCGCAACGGCCCGAGGACCGTCCGCACCGTTGTAGAGCCACCAGGTCGTACGCCCGTCCGGCAACGGCGCCGGCTCGCTGCCGTCCGCCAACACCGCCACCGGGAAACCCTCGTGGCGCCCGCTCTCCTCAAACCATGGCATGCCGTGTCCCTCGCGTCCCTGGAGTACAGCACCAGGGTTCTCAGCCTGTGACGCAGTGTCAAGGCTTCGCGACAACCGGTGCGACCCGCAGTTCGAGGGGGCGCGCGCCAGCCGCCGCACGCTGGGCCGGGGGTGCTCAGGCAGTTCGGTGAACCGCTCGATCCGGGTGACCGTCCCATCGGCGACGATCCGCGATGAGGACGCCACTGGGCTCAGAACCGCACCCCGACGAAGTTCGGCACATCGGTGTGGCGAGCCGCTGCTCGCAGTGGGTACCTAGGAGGTGGTCCACGGCTGGCCGTTCGCCCGGACGAAGTGCGCCTTGGAGCCGGCGGGTGGGATGCCCAACCTCCTCGCGATTCGCCGTACCAGCAGACGACATGACCGTCTCATTTTGCGGCGCAGCCCGGGCTGTCGCCGGCGAGGATCTTCAATGCCGCATGTCAGTGACCGTGCGCGCCTCAAGCAGTACGAGACTGTGCTGATCGGGCCAGGCGCCCAGGCCCGTTCGGTGGTGCGCTCGCGTCAGCCCAGCGGGGGGTGGATCAGCCGTCCGTGGTGGATCAGGGACACGGACTGCTTGAGGCGGCGAACGCGAATGCTGATCTCGTAGCCCCTGATGCCCTCGATGCGGGCCAGGCGGCGGCTGAGGTAGCGGTAGAAGTCGGGGGTGTCCCGGCAGATGACGACGGCCATGAGGTTGTGCCGACCGCTGGTCGCCGCGACGAAGGCGCATTCGTCGTGCCGGCCGAGCTCCTCACCGATCCGGTCGAGTCCGGGGAGGTCGACCTGGAGCCAGAGGACGGCGTTGAGCTCGTAGCCGAGGCGTTCGGGCAGGATGTCGATGCCGTAGGCGAGGGAGCCGGAGGCCTCCAGGGCCTCCAGGCGGCGGGCGACTCGGGGTGTGGACCAGCCTGTGATCTCCGCCAGGCGGGTGTGGGAGACGCGGCCGTCCTCCGCGAGGGCCTCGAAGAGCGGGAGGTCCTCGTCGGCCGGGGCGAGCGGCGGTCCGGCGGCCGCAGGCCGCTCCGCCGTCAGCAGTCGCACCTGTTCGTCGGTCAGGAAGCGTTCCCCGCCGGCCCAGCCGACCGCGTCCGGGGCGCCGAACGTGTGGAGGAGGAGGTCGACGCTCATGTCGAGGACCGAGGCGGCGCGCGGGAGCTGCCGCAGCAGGACGTCGTCGCGCCCGGTGCCGACGGCCGAGCGGATGGTGCAGATGATCTCCGACCCACCGGAGGCGATGCTGGCGTAGCCGACCTCGGGTCTGCGGGCGAGGGAGTCGGCGACGGGCCCCACGGCTTCCGGGCGGCAGCGCAGCCGCGCGACCCACTCCGCATGCCCGTGGGCGGACGGGCTCCTCAGCCCGACGACGCGCAGGATCCCGCCTCGCCGCAGCGCGTTGTAGCGGCGGGCCACGGTCTGTTCGGACACCCCCACGACCTCGCCGAGGTGGCGGAACGAGGCCCGGGGGGCGCAGTAGAGCCCGTGGATGATTTTGCGGTCCAGGTCGTCAGGCACAGAGGAATCGTGACACACGGGCGGACCGGAATGGAGGTTCTGGTACGTCTGCCGGGATCGCTTGGGGATTCCTCGCCCGTGGGGCCGAAGCTTTCCTGTGCCCCCAGCAACCGGTGCCCGCGCGGCATCCCGCAGTCGAAGGAACCACCCCGTGAACTCCGCAACGGTGCAGCGCCCCGTGGCCGGACGAGGCGTCACGCTCGTCATGGCCTGTCTGGGCGTCTTCGTCGCCTACCTTCCCGTGACCACCGTGTCGGTGAGCCTGCCGGCGCTCCAGCGGGCGTTGGGCGCCTCGACCTCCCAACTGTCCTGGGTATCGGACGCGTTCGTGCTGCCGATGGCCGCGCTGATCCTGACCACCGGGGTGTGGGGCGACGTCCACGGCCGCAAGCGGGTGTTCCAGGCGGGCATGGCGTTCTGCGCACTGGGCGCGGCCCTCTCGCTGGCCGCGGACTCGGTGCAGTGGCTGTGGGTCGGGCAGGCGGCCTCCGGGCTGGGTGCGGCGGCCCTGCTGCCCACCACGCTGGCCCTGATCAGCCACGCCGTCCCCGACCACCGGGAGCGCGGGAGGTTCATCGGCCTGTGGGCGATGTCCATGCTGGCCTCGCTGGCCCTGGGACCGCTGATCGCCGGGCTGCTGCAGCAGCACGTCGCGGTACGTTGGATCTTCCTCCTGCCCATCCCGGTGTCGCTGGTCGTGCTGGTCGTCGCGGCCTTCCTGCTGCCGGACTCCCGGGCGCCGCACGGCCGGCGGCTCGACTGGCCGGGGCAGATCAGCGCGGCCGTCACGGTCACCGCCGTCGTCTACGGCGTGATCGAGGGCGGCGCCGACGGCTTCGGTACGCCCTCCGTGGTGGCGGCCCTGGTGATCGGCGCCGTGAGCGCGGTCGCGTTCGTCGTCGTGGAGCGTCGCAGCAGCAGCCCGATGCTCGACCTGGCCCTGTTCCGCAGTCCCGCCTTCGCCGCCACGTCGCTGGTCGCCATGATCAGCTTCCTGGGGCTGATCGGCTTCTTCTTCGTCCTGAGCCTGTACTTCGGTCTGGTGCAGCATCTGAGCACGTGGGAGGCCGGGCTGCGGATGGTTCTGGTGTCCGGGACGTCCCTGGTCGTGGGCGTCCCCGTCGGACGGCTGATGCACCGGGTGTCCGCTCGGGTCATGATCACCACCGGCCTGGTGCTGATGGCGGGCTCGCTGCTGTCGCTGATCGGCGTCGACGCGGACACCTCGTACGGGTCGCTCGCCTGGCGCCTGGTCCTGCTCGGCCTCGGCATCGGCGCCGTCCTCACCCCGATGACGGCCTCCGCGGTCTCCTCCGTACCGCACCACCTGGCCGGCATGGCCGCCGCCGGGAACAACGCCTTCCGCCAGCTCGGCGGCGCCCTCGGCCCCGCCGTGCTCGGCGCCCTGCTGACCACCCGCGCCCTCGACGCCCTGCCCGGCCGGCTCGCCGACGCCGGCGTGCCGGCGGAGACCGGCGGCCGCGTCCTCACCGTCGCCCGGGAGCAGGGCCTCGGCGCCGTGGCCGGGCTCGACCTGGGCCCTGCCACCAAGCCGGCCCTGAGCGCACTCAGCGGCTCCTTCCTCGACGGCCTCCAGCTCTGCCTGGTGGTGTCGGCCTCGCTCGCCCTGCTGGCGGCCGTCGCCTGCGCCGTCCTCCTGCGGCCCGCCGTGCCCGCCGGCCGTCCTGACGCCGGGGCCCCGGCTCCGCAGACCGCCGCCGTCCCCGTCCCCGTCCCTGTGGGCAGCGCGTCCGCCTAGCGGCTCCTCCTCCGGCGCCCGTCGTGTCCCGAACCGGGGCCGGCGGGTCGCCGACGTTCCTGCCGACGTTCCCGCCGGCGGACGAGGGCTGTGCCCGGTTCAGCGCGACCAGTAGATGTCCTCGATGTCCGGTCGCAGGGGCGACAGCGGGCGGGCCCGGTCCGGGGCGTACGCGACGTCGCCGCCGCTGACGGACATGGTGAGGGTGACCGTCCGGTCCGGTTCCGTCGAGAGCGCGACCCAGACGGCGATTCCCTCCGAGGTTTCGGCGCTGAGGTAGTCCGGGCCCTCGTCCGGGGCGCTCGGGGTCCAGGCCGACGGTTTCTGCCGGAGGCCGCGCAGCCGCCACTCGGCCTCGATGCGGTCCCGCAGCTCCTGCCGATGGGACGCGCTGATCCTGGTACGGGCGGTGAACCGACGGTCGACGGTGGACAGCTTGCTCGGCGTGCCGTCCGGACGCGGCTCGTACCGGCTGACGGTACAGCCCCTGTCGCTCAGCACGAGGTCAGGGCTCAGGCCCCCCAACGTGTCACGGACGGTTTGCTCGCTGAGCGCGTGGAACTGCTCCGGGGTGTGGCGGACGATCTCGGGTCCGGGCTTGGACGCGTAGTCATCGGCGCCGATGAACCACCATGCGGCGATCTGGAACGCGAACGTCACCCCGATCACGGCGACAATGATCGCCGCCGCCACCAGAGCCGCCTTCACCAACGACTTGCCCAACAACCCCAACCCCCCGCCGTGCGTCGTACCGCCACCGTATGCGCGCGACCCGGCACGACTCCTGAGCATCCGTACTCAGAAAGGCCACCCGGTGCTGCCCGCCCTCAGCCGTAGCTGCGGAGCGGCCGGCGGCCGCTTCGAACGGGACCGATGGGGGAGAGTGGGCAGCGCGCGCCGGTCTACTCCTGGAGGTGTGGCGCTTCCGTTCCCTCTTCGTCTTCGTCTCCGTCTCCGTCTCCGTTGCCGCTCGTCGCGGCCCGCCGGTGTCGGGCGGCGATGTCCGGGTCGACTTCGACGCTGGTGATGTTGTCCTCGCCGAGGCGGTCGGTGCGGGCCCGATCCTCACCGTGCACGTGCCGGCACGGGAGCCGGGCTGCGAGGTGGCGGCCCGTCAGGACGCCAGGCCGGCAACCCGGTCGGGCGCCGCGTCAGGCCACGGTAGGGTCACCGCAAGGGGGTGATACCCCTGTGTGCGAAACAATGCATTCGGCTACGAACCCACGGGGGTCCTTGTGTCCATGGTTCGATCCACCGTCAGGATTCCGCTCGCGGTGGGCGCGGCCGCGATGGCCGCGGCCGTCGTCACGGGGTGCTCCTCCGGCACGTTGACCGCAAACGGCAACCCGGCGGCCGTCACCGCCACCTCTGCCACGTCCCCGGGCACCGCCCCGGTGGACGCGCCGACGCTCCCGACGTCCGGCACCCCGGCGTTCGGCACCCCCAGCAGCACGCCGACCGGCCCTCCGCTGCTCACCGGAGTGGACCTGCGCGCGTCCCTGCCGACCGCCGCGGTGCTGCCCGCCGGGTGGACGATCAAGGGCAACGGCAACCAGGTCGACACCGGCACCACCCTCAACGAGTACCGGGCCGACCCGCCGCAGATCACGGAACCGTGCAACCAGATGCGTCTCGCCGGGACCCTCTTCTCCCAGGGCTACAAGGTCTCGGGCGCGATGAACGAGGTCTACGACGGGGAGCACATGGTCCAGGTCTACCTGGCCGCCTACCGCCCCGGCGACGCGGCCAAACTGCTCGGCGACCTGAGGACGTACGCGGAGCGCTGCAAGACCTTCACCGGGAAGAGCGTGGACGGTGCCCCGATCCCGATGACCGTGACGTTGCAGCCCGTGCCGGGGCTCGGTGCCGAGGCCTTCGACATGAAGAGGGTGCCCACCGGCCCGTACAGCACTTCGGAGATCGTGATGACCCGGATCGGCGACCGGGTGCTGTTCCTCAGCGGCGACGACATCCTGGGCCGACTGCCGAACATCATGCAGCTGGCGGTGCCGCTGGTGAAGACCATCAAGTAGGAGTCCCGGCCCCGCCCGCGCCACGGTGGCGGGGCGGGGACCCGCCACCACCCGGTGCCCGACCGGCTGCCCGCCGACCACCTTCGATGACGGCCGTGAACCGTCTCCCAGCTGCCGAAGCGGGATGACAGGCCCCGCCGGGGGGAGGCCGGTCCACTGCCGGAACAGCATCCCGTTGGCCGGGCAAGAGCAACGCTCGACCTCGCTGTCCGGGGTTGCCAGGCCTTCACGGCAGCTGACGCGGCCGGTGATGATTCTTGGCACATGAGGCCACATGGATTCAGCCGCCGTCACATGGCGGATGTGGTGCCTGGTACTCAGGGACGGTGCGGTCGGACCGGTCGCCGGGCTTGAGGCCGCCGGCCGGCAGCGGCTGCGGCCCCCGGCGCCTGGTCCGGTACGCCGAAGAATCTTCACTCATCTGTCCGATTTCGTCGCGGTCCACCCCGGGAACGATCGCATGCGCACTCAGCGGCGTGCCGAGTCGCACTGATGTGTCGCACTCGACCCCGGAGCTTCGTCGTGGACCTCCTCCACGTTGACCGGACCTGCCCGCCGCTTCCGCCGAACGAACGGGAACCGCCGTGACCACCTTCGCCACCAAACCGATGTTGATCGCCGAACTGATGGAGATCCCAGCGGCCGATCACGACCTGAAGTGGATCAAGGACAGTCTGCAGTCCGCCATCGCTCTGGAGCTGTCGACCCTGCCGCCCTACCTGTGCGGCATGTGGTCCGTCAAGACCAAGGGCTCCGAAGCCGAGGCGCTGATCAAGGGCGTCGTCCACGACGAGATGTACCACATGGGGATGGCGTGCAACATGCTGTCGGCGATCGGTGGGACGCCGCACATCCTCGCTGCGGCCCCAACGTATCCGGGCAAGCTGCCGGGCAATGTGCGGCCGACGATCGATGTGTACCTCCAAGGGCTGACCCAGACGTACGTCCGGGAGGTCTTCATGGAGATCGAGATGCCCGAGAACCCGCTCGCACCCCTGCACGAGGAATGGATCACGATCGGCAAGTTCTACGACGCGCTGCGGGACGCGTTCGACAACGTCGAACCATCCATCGGGCCGGGCCATCAGATGGAGACACAGATCGGGAGGAACAAGCTGGAGAAGTTCACCTCGGTCGACCAGATCACGAAGGCGATCGACGTGATCAAGGAGCAGGGAGAGGGCACCAGCCACCTCCCCGACGACCCCACCACCGACGGACGGCTGGCCCACTACTACGGCTTCGGCCAGATCTGGAAGGGGCACAGGCTGGTACCCACGCCCACCGGCCCCACACCGTACGACTGGGTCGGGGACCCGGTCCCCTTCCCCGAGACGTACCCCATGGGCAGGCTCACGGCGGAGTGCTGGCCCAACCCCCCGGAGAAGGTGCAGGGACTCCTCACCGCCTTCAACGGCAAGTACACCGAGATGCTCAGCCTCCTGGAGAAGGCATGGCGGGACGGAGACGCCGCCGCGCTGGGCCAGTCGATCGTCGCGATGTTCGCGCTGAAACCGGCCGCGCAGGACTTGATGGCCGAGCCCCTGCGGGATGACAGCACGCATGTGTACGGGCCCGAGTTCCTCGTCCACCTCACGGACCCCGGCCACCCCAAGCACGGCTGACGGACGGGGGCGCCGGCTGGACAACCCGATCGCCGCCCGGCCGACGGCCGCGGTCGCGGCCGTGGCGGAACCGGCGGAGGCGCCGCGCCGGGCCGCGGGGGAAGCGGAGTACGTCAAGGTGCGGTAGTCGTCACGGACGGCCCACTGCACCGGGTGTCGGCCGCCGTACGCGTTCCC